>JAGLQE010000410.1 GCA_023137005.1 Thermoplasmata archaeon | reverse complement strand
TCGTTCCCCTATGAGCAGGTCTGACCTATCCCTGCCAAGCACGAGAACCCGGCTCTCCGGAGCCTCATCCAGTATCTGATAACCAAGCTCATGGCCCAGCTTTTCTCCGAATTGCCTCACTACCTCGTATTTTGGCATATTGTCCATGGTCATTCTTTCACGGGAATACCCAACGTACACATAACCTTTTGGCTCGATGAAGAGTGGTTCGGCCAATCTGTCCAATGCGGCATACTCCTTCTCCCATCCGATATTTCGTCCCTCGACCAAAGTGTGACGGATCACGGTTCGTGTATCCAGTGTGGCCATGACCTCGAGGCTCTTCCTCAACTTATCCCAGGAATTCTTTATCAGGGGTACACAGAGCTTGCTGTGTATCTCCTTATTGGGGGCGGCAACTGTAATGTAAAGCTGTGTTGGAAGGGGGTCCAGGTTCTCAAGGACTTCGGGTTGCAGGCCATTGCTCACAACGAATGTCGTCATATTCCGTTTGTGGCACTCGGCTATCAATTCGCCCAGTCGGGTATACAGAGTTGGCTCGCCGGATAGGGATATGGCCACCTGATTTGGCTCGAAGGCCTCTTCCCACTCTTCCTTGGAGCATCGTGCATCTCCCTTGTAGCCGGTTATGAGCTTTCTCTGGCCCTCGGTACAGCCATCCAGTATCTCGATGGGATCATCCTCGTTCTCAATAGCCAGTTCATTCATTCCCTGGAATCTCCAGCAGAAAAGGCAGTTCTGTGTGCAATGGGATACCGTGGGCGTCATCTGAAGACAACGGTGGGACTCGATACCATAGAACCTCTCCTTGTAACAGGGCCTTCCCTTGAGCAGTTTCTGCCCCATCCAGTGGCAGAGCTTTACACCGCTGTGCTCTCCCACAACGACATAATGCTGCTTCTCCAGTATCCGTTTCATATCTTTATGCATACTAACACCTTAAAAATCAAATAGATTCTTCTGAGCTGGCTCTTCTTTCACGGGTTCTGGTTGCTTGTCGCCCATATCGCTATCCGATATCTCATCCACTTCCGGTCTTTTGATTTTTTGGGCTCCAATTCTCTTACTCGATATCTCGTCAAAGACACTTCTCACCTGGCGGGAATCCGGCTTTTGGTCCATCAGGAATCCCACCTCAGATTCACTCAGGCCCAGCTTCTCGATGGTCTTAAGACAGAACTCTCTGTTGGTATTGAAAAGGCTCTTGAAATAGGGGAGCTGTTCCTCCAGTGCCTGTGATCTGGATGTGTGGACCATCTTTCCCAACTTGGAGCCAAGGGAATTCCTTGTTTCCCGCACGCCTTTCGACCGTGACATATTGGTGAGCCAGCTGGGAAATCTGTAACTGACGAAACCTCTATAATCCCTGCTCTTGGAAAGGGAAACGCCCGCGCTCATCATGTCCGTGGCGTACTTCCACATTCCATAGTACTGTCTTCTATGCACCCTGCCAAGGTAGACATCGGATTTTGAAAGCGCATCATAGGCTCTCATCCTGTCCTCATCCAGGGAATAGGACATGGGAATATTCTCATCCATCCAGAGTATTGTGAAATTCGGATCCTCATCCAGTTCCATCAGCGTATCTCTCGCCACCTTGCAGTTATTGGTCCTGAAGACCTTGGCCATGCCCTTGAATATGGAGCTCTTCTGATCCCTTCCTCCCAATGCTAGCACATCCTTCTCGGTCAGTTTATCCTTGCCCTCACTGAGGGATTGCAAATCGTTCACGGAGCCCCTGATATCGCCTTCACACCTCTTGGATATGGCCCTCAAGGCCTCCGGTGTGATGTCTATGTGCTCCTTCTGGGCGATGCTCCTCAATAGTTTGGCAATGGTTGCCGGTGGTGGCTTCCGATATTTTATCTGAAGTGTCCTGGTGGAAACTATGGTCGATTTACGCTTCAGTGCATAATAATCATTCACGATAAGTATGATAGGTTGCTTAGTCTCCAGAATGAGCTGGCCAATGGCCCTGATACCCCCTCTATCCTCCTTTCCTGTCAGATTGTCAGCCTCGTCCAGGATTATCAGCTTCCTTCCCCCATCCTGGCTGCTCTTAAACTCCCCCTCGTCGGTGAAGGTCTCCCATCGGGCTCCAAGGCCTGCGATGCTCTCTATGGCCTGGGCATTTCGGGCATCGGAAGCATTGAGTTCCAGAACCTGCCAACCGTACTCATGGGCCAGTGCATGGGCGCAGGTCGTCTTGCCTATGCCAGGCTCACCTATCAGCACCACGGCTTTGTTCTTCTTAGGTATTCCATCCACCCATGTCTTGGCCCAGTTATTGAGCTTGTTCACGGCCTCGGAATTACCAACGATTCCGTCGAACCCCTTTGGCCTGTATTTTTCGGTCCAATCCAGCATCCAATCTAGTAATAATCGGGCATCTAAATACGTTTGCCTTCATTGAGTTCTAATTGCTGGGTCATCGTACCCTTGAGTTGACTAGATCTGAGCACCCAGGAAACCCAAACTCACATAACTCTCCAACTCATTAAACTCAAAGATTCTAGTATCTTACCAACAGAACTCTCTATTTCCATTCATTATCATTCATTTCTTTACTGTTATATATATAGGATATTGTTTCAAGGGTAGCGTTTATATACAAGTATGCATTCCTTCGCCTACTTTCCTAGGAATAAAATGATACTGGAGGGGAAACTTGGCAGACGAAAAAAAGCAATCTTCAAGCGAACAGGTAGAGGAAGACGACGACTTCAAGTATATTTTGAGGTTGTCAGGCAATGATGTGGATGGAGAGAAACCAGCCTTCGTTGCACTAACAGATCTAAATGGAATTGGTATCCGAATATCAGAGATTCTCATAGAGAAGCTGGGATACCCCCGCACTAAGAAGATTGGACACATGAGTGATGAGGATGTTGAGAAGCTCGAGGAAATGATCGAGACTCTCGAAGAGATCGTACCCGCATGGTTACTCAATAGGAGAAAAGATTGGGTAAGCGGCGAGGACTTGCATTTATATGGTATGGAATTAGCCCAGACCAATAATGATGACATTAATAGAATGAGAATGGTTCGTTGTTACAGAGGAATCAGACACGAATCCGGCCACAAAGTAAGAGGCCAAAGAACTCGATCCAATGGAAGAAAGGGATTGACACTTGGTGTATCCAAGAAGAGAGGTTGAGGTGATTTTTTTGGGAGACCCTAAGTTCAGCAGGAGACGCTATCAGACCCCTTCACACCCCTGGCAGAAGGAGAGGATCGAGCAGGAGAACGAGCTTATAAAGAAATACGGCTTGAAGAACAAGAAGGAACTGTGGAAGGCACAGTCTCTTTTGAGAAATTTCAGGCAAAGGTCCAGGATCTTGCAGGCTCAGATCAGATACGGCAATAAGCAGGCGGAATTGGAGAGAGATCAACTCCTGGGACGTCTGGAGAGGGCTGGTATTCTGGGCAATGAGGAAACCCTTGACGATGTTCTAGGTCTGGATGTTGAGGCCGTTCTTTCAAGAAGGCTTCAGACCCTCGCTTACCTTAAGGGATTGAGCAATAG
>JAGLQE010000041.1 GCA_023137005.1 Thermoplasmata archaeon | reverse complement strand
TTGGTCCTGTTGGCTTCGAGATTGAATGTATTTTCATAACCATTGATGGATATAGGCCATTTGTGTTCCATCTTGCTGATATCCGACATGGCAACCCCTGGAGCGACCATGAAAGATTCTCTATCATCATCTGGATTTGCTCCTGTGTGGGCTGTTTCATAGGTCAATGAACTTCCATCCCATGTCCACGAATGGACGATCGTGGTGATCTGAACCAAGATGGACAAATGTATCGTATCATTGGCATCGCCTCTCAATTGTATAACGAATCCATCTGCGCCGCCTGCACCGTCAACGATGGTGGGGGAGGCAGACCAGGACGTTCCATCAAAATGCTTCCAAGCTCCGGTATTTGATCCATCTCCCCAAACTAGAAAGATATGACCTTCATGCCCTGCTGCTGTCTCATAAATCGCATCAGCACATCTACAATAATCTCTTTCAACGACTGTATCATGCACGGCGTCGACCGTCCAGCCCGAACCACTCCATCTGGCAGTATGCAGGCCTGGTACTGTGTCGATAACAGTTAGAACGAGTTTATCACTTCCTGAGGTAGGGTCTGGATTCAAGGAGATCCAATGAGATATTCCACCCTGAGTGGAGATGTCCAAAAGACTGTTCGAGGCATCCCAGGCAGTGCCACTCCATTGCCGATAATGTATGTCGGTTGCCAACTCGCCCCATACGAACATGGCGTATCCAGAATCCTGCTCATATTCAACATCATGGGGTTGGTACAAGGTCGTGGGAAGACTGGTTGAGAGAAGCTGTTGATCACCACAGGCGCTTCCACTCCAGATAACTCCTTGAGCATCACTCGCACTATCCGTAATGAGAATTGATATCTCATCACTGTGCGGGTCAGAGGCGGCCTCTATCCAGTATATTGTGCCACTTATATTGGAAAGGGTATAAGTGGATTCTCCAGACCATGAGCTACCGTCCCAAACACGATATGCGAAGGTGCTACCGCCATCTCCGTAGAAGATCACTGCATCTCCACTTTGGGATTCGAAAGCGATATCATATGGACGATACCTCGAACCTATTGGGGATGTGGCTGTAACTTCAAGGGGCGTACCCCATGTATCTGATTCTCCGTCCCACACATTCACATATATGGAATCTGGAGCTGTGTTCGTTCCACATATCGCGCCTGTGACAACCTCGTTCCTGGTTGGATTTGAATAAGCAACAACATGTTCTGAATCAGATGCAAATGTTCCACTACTGGTATCTGTTCCCCAAGATCCAGATGGATCATCCCAGAGAGAATATGTCAGATCGGCATTGGACCCCTGCCCGTAGACCATGACAGTGTCTGTCACACCACTTCCGCCACTGCCCTCGGCCTCCTCTATTATTTCATAATCATCATCGCTGTCCTGTGTCTTTTGATACCCATCAGTACCTGGGGTCACGATTCCAGATGTGCTGGTCTCACTGGTCGCATTCTTCACCTCTGGTTCGTAGAAGATAAAGGCTTTGTCCTCACCAGGCTCTCCAATGACTATCTCATCTCCCACATTGCCATCTGTGTTTCCTGCTGAAGATACAGAAGTACCGAAACTTCCATCCGTGTTCTTACCTTTCAGGATCACATCGGCTGTTGCAGCAGTTGTGGGGATGGAACCATCCCCGTAAAAAATGTAAGCCCTTCCTTTTCCAGAATCAGCATCTGGAGCTCCAATAATGACATCAGAATTTCCAGAATTATCATAATTCCCAGCGCCGGCGACCGATATGCCGAACTTGTCTCCACTAGCCTCACCGGTTATCGTGACATCGGCCGAGGCAGTGGTCATGGTCGCTGTCATCGAACCAGAGCCGTAATAAACGTAAGCTTTTCCATTTCCATTATCGGGCTCGCCGATAATGACGTCGGCATTACTAGCACCATTGACATCGCCTGCATCTGCAATATCCCAGCCGAAATGTCCGCTGGCTGTGGTTCCGTATATGGAAACATTGGCATTGCTGGCATTCAGATCCGCGTCCTGAATTCCATCATATCCAAAGTAGATGAACGCTGCGCCACAATCGGTGACCGAGTTATAATCCGCATTGGGTGCTCCAATGATAAGATCGTCGACACCATCACCATTGATGTCCCCGGCCTTCGATACATTCCACCCGAAGTTAGATGTGGTGCCAGCTCCGGAATCACCTTCGCCAACAGCCACCTCGAATAATGAATCACCGGTCACTACCGGCATAATTACTGAAACAAGCACCATGGCTAATACTACCATCACACTCGCTCCTTTCATTGCCCACACTTTGTCTCCACCTAAGTACATTAGACCAGCACTCCGTCTATTTTTGTAATATTGAATTGACTGAATTCATCAAACTTACTCTTCACAAGTCTGATATTAGCTATTGTTATTCTTGTTATTATAGCTTTTGGTAAGGGGTACTTATAGTTATCTATTGTTAAGGATTCCTGGCCCTCTCCCTTACGAATTTGTAATGAATTCATTCTAGATCTCCGATTTCTTTCCTTCAACCTGCCTTCTTTTTCTGTTGAATATGAATATAATGAGCATGAACAATATTATGGGGATCAGGATGGCGTCGAACTCTGGAATCACGACAGTGGAAGTGGCATCCACATCAATATTGTAGAATGGGGTTCCTGATGATACTGAAGCACTGGCCGAGCCCTCATATGTTGTTCCAGACCAGTCATAGGATACATTGACCTCTATGGACCAGCCGGATTGTACGGTGATCCCTGATACCACATACCGGCCCTGGACACCACTTATGGTGGATGTGGTGGTATTGTACCATGCGACCGGGGTTCCAGTACCGTCCTTTACAACTATCGTGACAGGGGTTCCATCCGGCGCATCTCCACTTTCATTCGTCACCCTGCCATATACTGTCACTGGCCATGTGGGTCCCAGTATCTCATCGCCATTGTCAGACCTTACACCGAAGGTCACCAAGACCGCATTGGCATTCTTGTCAGAACCATCACCATCATCATTCCAGGCTTTGGTCTCGAAGAAGGCGGATATATCACTCGTGGTCTGGATGTCCAGCATGGTCTCCAGTTGCCTGGTGTCATGCTCGAAGTCCGTTGCTCCCAGGTCGGTCCAGTTCCACTGTCCCTGATTGGAGCCAATGAATTCCATGGTCGATGATGACTTGATGATACCGTATTTGCCCGTGAATTCTATCAGATGATCGGCTCCCAGCCCTGAATATGAATAGCCCGTAGCAGAGTTGTTATCCGAATCCACATAGATCCTTGTTATATCGTATCCATTGGTTGGGGGTGTCGGATCTACGGGGCCTATGTACTTGGTGGCCTTGGTCTGGTTATTGAAGAGCTCCATATCCGTACCGCCAGCATTGTAATCTATCTCACCATCACCATCATCGTCATCGGACTCTGAATCTGGGGTCCCATCATTATTGAAATCGTATTCGTAACCTGGCTCATGGGCATCGATTATCCCATCACCATCACTATCAATGGTGGAGGGGCCGGGTATTACTGGGTCGGGTATTGTTGAGGCTCCTCTTATATTGCCAGCAAAGGGAACACTGGCCCCTTCCATGATATTACCATTGGTTCGTATGTAGAAAGATAATTTAGAGCCGTCATTCTGGGCCCCATACCTTGTGATATCTATTGAATGTGAATTACTGACCGATGATTCTGCAATATCATCAGCTTCTGCATCAGCCCAGTCACTGAATCCGCCATCTATCATCACTCCCATGGGCACGACATCTATGTAGCCCAGATCATTGGAGGATGCCTCTGTTCTTAGAGATGCCACACCATCATTGACCATAATGTCCTCGGCTGATGATATCACGGCCCCGAGAGTTCTTCCAGAGGTCGCGGATGAAGATATATCAACTCTTAAAGTGAAGGTCTGACTCTGGCCTGCCGCAATGGTAATGCCTCCCATATCGATGCTCATTGATCCGGATATCTGGCTGGTCTCAAAGATGGTGGTGCCAGTGCTTCCCTCGACAGATATGGAATCGATCTCTGATAGGGGTAATGTGCCTTTGATATCTACCTGGATATTCTGTAATATTGCATCGGTCTCGGTCGTCATTGCTTCAAATTCCAGAAGTGGCTGATCGTTTCCAGATATTATCTCAGGGGCGGCACTTGTCTGGGTCATTCCAATTATCGAGAGTGAATGGCCTATTAGATAATCTGCATGGTCATGGTAACCATCCCATGATTGTGAATGCACGAAAGCAGCGACCGGGCCAGGCACATCGAGTCCTATGGCGGACCAGGCTATCTGGGTTTCTAAAGTAGCTCCGTTTATCTCGGCAACCGTATTGCCTGATATGGAAAAGCCCTGCCAATTATCAGTATCAGTACCAGAGAAGGTCAATATCTGAGATCCGATGACCTCATTGTTCCATCCCTTGATCTCCAGCATGTACTCGGCCCCGATACCGCCGATATAATATCCAGTTCCTATGACCTGGTCCGTATCAATGAATATGTGGAATATATCCATGAGTCCACTGGATGTCACTGGCTCTCCGGATAATATCTGGCCGTCCACATCGATGTGGAATGAAAGGTACTTGTCATCATTGTTCTCAGCAGATGTGGCAATGATATCTATATTTGAATTGAAATCAGAACCCTGTGTTCCAGAAACTGTTTCCCCAAGGCCTTCCCAGTCAGCAA
>JAGLQE010000409.1 GCA_023137005.1 Thermoplasmata archaeon | reverse complement strand
TATCGTCAACGGCCTTCTCTCGTCCAGCGAATTCCTTATCACGGGCATCCAACTCCCTTCGGAAATCATCCAGCTCCCCCTCCCTTCGGCGGGTGGCCATCCTTCTCTCATCCAGTTCCTCCATCTGTTGGGTGAATTCTCCTTCCTTTTGTGTGAATTCCTCTTCCTTGACCGATAGTTCCTGGAAGCTCTCCTTGAACTTCACATCCTTCTCTCTGAAATCATCCTCACGCTGGGTGAGATTGGACGCCCTCTCATTCAGTTTAAACTCCCTGTCATCCATTTGCTCCTTTTTCTCATGGAGCTGGACCTCCCTCTCATCAAAGGCTTCCTCCCTCTCTTTAATGTAATCTTCCTGAGCTTCAAGGTCGCTGATCCTCAGCTCTATCTGGGCTCCCCTCTCCTTGAGTTGCGCCTCCTTGACATCCAATTGCTTGGCCTTGTCCTGTGCTATCTGCAACTCGGTCTGGACCTGCATGTCCTTTGCATCCAGCTGTGCGCCTCTCTGGTCCAATTGACCTTCTCGCCCCTTCAGGTTTTGCTCGTATTGGCCTAATTCTCCTTCTCTATCTTCCAGCTGCTTCCTCTTATCGCCCATGAACTTCCTGGCGGCCATGAAACCCAGCTTCTGTTGCTCCGCATCTGGTTTATCCCCCTCTTTTGGGGCTGCCCCTTCATCCTCAATAACTTCTTCGTCCTCTTCCTCTTCCATGTACTCCAGTTCTTCTATGAACAGCAACTCTGGGGGGAGAATATCATCAATATCGAAGCCATTTGTCGTCTCCATCTCATCGGCAACCACCTGGGTGTGAAGTTCCACAATCTCTTCTTCCATTCCCAGTCCTTCCAGGGTATCCTCTGTTTCATGGGGGACGGTTTCCTCTGGCTCTTCCACTGGTACTTGCTCAATGACCTCATCCTCTTCCTCAAAAGTGAATACGACAGGCTCTTTTTTCTTGAGGTTCCCAGACTTCTTTGCATCGGTCAGTGCGCCCATTTCACCAAGGCTCACATCGGCTGAAGAATGTTCCTCCTCCTTCTTCTTCTTCTTTTTAAACAAGGCCATTTATAGTCCTACCCCTCTAAAGGAAAGCAAAAGCTTCCTAATTGCAATATAGTTTAGGGAGATATATAGTTTTTGATAATTGAGCAATGGTAAATATACATAGGGTAAATCTCTCCTATTAACACTCTCACCTATCAATACTGTAATAAGACCACAAAACCTTTATGTAGGTAAAGTTCTTCAAGCGCTTCCGAGGTACAGCAATGGGAAACGTAAGGCCAACATATATCAAAAGAGTAGCCATTGAGCTGGTTAAGCAGTATCCAGAGAGGTTCACGGATGACTTTCAACACAATAAGAAAGCGGTCTCGGAACTAACAGATGTGAGCACCATCATGATGAGAAATCGCATCGCTGGATATGTCACCCGCTACAGGCAACATTACGAGGCCTAAGTCTGAATTTTCGGGCTTAGGCCCGATCCGAGAATATCCTTGATCTAGGATCACTCGGTCAATGTAGCTGTATTTGCTCAAATTACTTTTGGTAAGATATGCCTTATTTTCTAGCTAGAGGTCTGCTGATGACAAAATATGCCGTGGAAACACAGGATCTGTGTCGAGAGTTCAAGACACGCCCGGCCAAGGGCGAACGCAAGAAGACAATAGTGCACGCTTTGGAGAATGCCAATATCCAGATCGAAGAGGGAGAGTTATTCGGGCTATTGGGACCCAATGGTGCGGGCAAGACCACTCTGATCAAGATTCTCTGCACTCTCCTATTGCCCTCCTCGGGAACAGCCAAGGTCATGGGCCATGATGTGAACACCGAGAGCGGTCAGATACGTCAGAAGATCAATATGGTATCCGGTGGTGAAACATCGGGCTATGGGCTTCTGACGGTTAGGGAAAATCTATGGATGTTCTCTCAATTCTATGGAATGCCGAGCAAGCTGGCCAAGCGCAGAATAGATAATATGCTGGAGGTCATGGAGCTTTCGGACAAGAAGGATGCCAAGGTGAGGATCCTTTCAACAGGCCAGAGGCAGAAGGCCAATATGATACGCGGGTTCATGACGGATCCAGATCTCATATTCCTGGATGAACCAACATTGGGGCTGGATGTCAATGCCTCAAGGCTAGTCAGGGATTTCATAAAGAATTGGATGAAAGCCAACCCCTCAAGGACCGTGCTTCTTACAACTCATTACATGGTGGAGGCGGATGAACTCTGTGACAGGATAGCTATAATCGACAATGGAAAGGTCCTGGCATGCGACACTCCCAATAATCTGAAGAAGATGATATCCAAGGAATCCACTTTAAAATTGCAGATCAAGCAGGTGAGGGATGTAAAGGTTTTCGAATCCATTCCGGGGATCAGGAATTTCGCATACCAGCATGATGCTTCCGCAGGAACCACGGACCTCAAGTTCATACTCGAGGATGAGGCCACAGTAGCGGATATCGTGGCCGAGGTTCCGAAATGCGGTTCGCGGATAATCAGTGTGGAGAAGACGGAGCCCACTTTGGAAGATGTATTTGTCGCATTGGTGGGAAGGGGATTGCACGATA
>JAGLQE010000408.1 GCA_023137005.1 Thermoplasmata archaeon | reverse complement strand
CGTGGCGATCGTCACCATCGGAATAATCATCACTGGCTACATGTTCAATATGATACTATGAAATAAATAGAAAAATGGAGGATGAAATATGAAAATAGAGGTACTGGGTTCAGGGTGTGCGAAGTGCAAGACCCTGGAGAACAATGTGAGAGAAGCGGTCAAGGAACTGGCCATAGAGGTAGAGATAGTCAAGGTAGATGATTTTGCCGAAATAGCCAAGCGAGGTGTTATGATGACCCCCGCCCTTGTGGTGGATGGTAAAGTGCTCTTCTCGGGGAAGGTTCCGGATATAGATAAGCTCAAAAGAATGCTGATATGAGGTATATTATGGCAAAAGGATCATCTTCGAAGAAATTGAGCCAGAAGGAAATGGAGGAAAAACGATACACCGAGTGCTACTACTGTGACAAACTGGTCAAGCCTCAGGCCCTCAGGTGCCCCCATTGTGGTAAATGGTATTCTTCGGGAAAACAATTGCTGGCTGTGATGCTGGCCGCCATCATCCTGTTGGCCGCACTATCCTATATCATGATCCCGGATGAGAGCCAGGACCCATATTCTGATGATCCAAATGATATCATTGATGATGATGATGATATTGAAGATCTTGATCCAGTATTTCAGTTCAATATCGGGCCTGGAGTGAATGACTTTTGGACAAACAATCCCACGGATCATACCTTGCCTAGAGGCATTGTCAACCATCCATCATGGGCTGCCCAGGACGTGGCCTTCAAACCCGTATTGATATTCACACACAGTGAAGGATGCGCACCATGTATCGCACAAACAGAGATCTGTGAATCGATCTATGCCAAGTATTCGAATGATATAGAATATTATGATCTGCTCTCTGGAACTGATGAGCCAGATGCCTCTGATACCTTTGCGGCATATGATCCTGATGGAGACCCGCATTTTATCCCCCTGACCATCCTTTTGACAAAAGGGCCGAATAATAGTATCCTATGGCACAGCTGGGAAGGGGTAGTGGAAGAACCGATCCTTGAGGCCTGGATAGTGGATGCTCTCGCATACCATGAGGTGAATTGAGGTGTTATCAAATGGGTGATAGGAAAAGATTTGGATATATCGCAATTATCTTATCAATGATTCTAGTGGCATCATTTCTAATTGTGGGCTTTGATAGCCAGGGCCAGGATGCGGAGATCAGGCCAGCCCCTGATTTTACAGCCACGGACCACTTGAACAGGAGCTTTTCCTTGAGTGATATGGAAGGCCAGGTGACAATACTCCATATAACCCAATTCGAGAGCCCGGTGTGCATGGAATGTGAAGACCACATGAGAGAGCAGATCGAGGAATTGAAAATACTGGCAGATGAAGATGACCCGAATATCAGTATCATAACTTTGAATATCAGAAAGAATTCGTATTCGGATGATGGATGGGCATTGGTGGAGCAATGGTACGGCATCAATATCACATGGCACTGGATCGAGGAGTTCGAGCCTTTCCCAATTGCCAGCCAGTACCAGGAATATTGGGAGGTGGACAGCAGTTTTGCCAATCCGAGCATGATATTGATCGACCAGGATATGGATATTGTTGGCGTGTATCATGTATATTGTCTGGGCAGTGGTGAGCTGGACGGGATCCAGACCCATGATTCTATGGCATCCGATGTAGATGATATATTGTCTGGTGAGTGGGGGGAGTTCAGGGGAGAGGTATCTGATGGAGTTACCTTGACCAGCATGCTATTACTGGGCATCATCACATCCTTCTCACCATGCTCCATACTCCTCTTGCTGACCATGATATCGTATATCGGGTCTATGAAGGACGAGGCCGAGGATGGAACATCATTGGATCTCAATTGGAAAGGCGGTCTCTGGATAGGTGTGTCCTTCACCATCGGAACCACATTGGTATTCCTTTTGTTTGGACTTCTAATATCATATGTGGGGCTGTTCATCGAGATATCTAGGACTTTCTATCTTATTGCGGGAAGTATTCTCGTTATATTGGGTATCAATGCGGTCAAACCTTTCAGTGAGATCATTTCCATTTCAAAACGTGAAGAAGACTCCAAGATGGATGATGGCCAGAATGTCATGAATGGATACGGAGCTCGAATAATAGATAAATTGGGTAAGCGTTCAGCTAATCTGGCCTCTTTTTTTCTGGGGATCCTTTTCTCCATCGGTTGGGCTCCATGTGCCATCTCTTTAGTGTTCCCGGTCATCGTCCTCATGCTGTCTCAGGATATCTCGTTGATCATGGGGGGCTTGATGATGGGCTTGTTTGGTCTCGGACATGGTCTTGTGATCATCCCATTCTGTGTAGCCAGTGGTGAAATGAAGGGAAAGCTGGGCAATAAGTATATCAATGCAGGAAAATGGATACAGCCATTGTTCGGTCTGGCCATCGTGATCATTGGTACGATCTTCGCTCTGAGGTATTTTGGAATGGAATTGTGGTGAAATTCATCTATCACGCTTTGTTCTCAAGCTTCTGGGTGAAAATCATGCACTGCTATGTATTGGGAATTTATTGAATAATCCTCAAGTCATAATACAGAAGTATTGGCTTGAGTTGAATTGTATTTGCGCTCTCCAATTGGCCAGTGCGCAAATATAAATTAAACAATTTTCACAGAAAAATGTTTAATCCCAATAATGGCACATATCCTTTCTATTGGTATGTTCCAGAGTATAGATAGAGAGGATATTCCAAATGCTTAGCTTTTGGAGTGCCATCATTTATATCTGAGTAGGATATTCAGCAAGTAATGGCACACAGGGGATCATCCAGAAAATCCGACCAGGATACTGAGGCAACAGGCAAGAAAAAACAGGCCGAGGTAGAGTGTTTTTACTGCGGCAAGTCAGTTCCAGCAACAGCCATGAAGTGTCCCTATTGCAGTAGATGGTATTCCAGTGCGAAGAAGGTCGTGGCCATCAGCCTGGCTATGATCATCATACTGGCTGCCTTCGCCTATATCTATCTGGACGATGGCAATGACCCCTACCTAAGTGATAGTGATGGGGATGGATTACCAGATAACTGGGAGATGGATAATTTCGGAGACCTGTTGAATGATGGTATACAAGATCCGGATGGAGATGGTATATCCAATATGGAAGAATTTTTAGAAGATACGGATCCCAATGTGGATGATAATACGCCAGACTTCATGCACCTCGTAAGTGCGTCCGATGATGACTTCTGGGTAATGACGCCACTCATGCATCCGTTCCCATCCTCGGTTGTTCCCCATCCTATGTGGATCAATGTCACCATTGTCAATAGCCCTATACTCATGACCGTGCGGGATTCCACAACCTCTGGAAGCCAGATAACGACATGGGAAAATATATATCAGGAATATTCCGCGGATGTCGTATACTTTGATCTTACTCTGGGCGTCGATGAGCCACGAGCCAGTGAGGTTCTACCCATATATGATCCAAATGGTGGTGACAATGATATCCCAATGACGATCATCATCACGAAAAGTCAGAACAATGTCCCCATATGGCATGCATGGGAGGGAGTGGTCGAAGAAGCCGTATTGGATGAGTGGATGACGGATGCTGTCAAGTACTATGATAGCGGGTATTGATTCTCCTCTTTCGCCATATCTGAGATATATGTCCAATATTATGAGCTAGGCTCAAAGTCATGGGATCAGTAGATTCACAAGTAGATATTCTCTTCTCGTCCAGGCCCGTATGACACGACATCGACCGGGACCTTGAGATTTGCCTCGATGAATGTGATATAAGCCTTCAGGCCTTCTGGAAGTCCATCCCGTCCTTTGCTGGCGATAGCTCCCCATTCCTCGCTTGTGAGATCGGGCCATCCTGCCAATGTGTGGTATTGAGGCACGCATCTTGCCACATCCGGCATGCTCGCCGGGAAATGATGAACATCTTTTCCATCCTGTGTGTAGTGGGTCGCGACCTTTATCTCGTCCAATCCTGCAAGGACATCGGATTTGGTTATGACGATACTGTCCAGTCCATTGACCCGTACCGCGTACTCCACCATGACAAGGTCCAGCCATCCCACTCTTCTTCTTCGGCCAGTGGTGGTTCCGAACTCTCCACCTTTATCCGCGATATGCTCTCCCAAGTCGTCAAAGAGCTCTGTGGGGAAGGGTCCAGTTCCAACGCGACTGGTATAGGCTTTCACGACACCGACGACCTTGTCCAGTCTTTTGGGGCCGAGGCCTGTTCCGATGAGACACCCTCCTGTCACAGTGGATGATGATGTGCCGTATGGGTAAACACCGTGGTCAATGTCCAGATGGGTTCCCTGTGCACCTTCGAAAAGGATATTCTTGCCCTGGTCCAGGGCATCATTGATAAGAACAGAGGTATCGCAAACATAGGGCTTCAATCTTTCAGCCAGTGCCATGTATTCATCGAATATCTCTTCCATTGTTTGTCCGATATCTCCATCCAGTGCCTGTATGTACTTGGATTTGAGTGGATATGCGACCGATAATTTGTGCCTGAACTCCTCAGGGTCCATGAGATCGCACATGCGCATCCCGAACCTCGCTGTTTTGTCTGAATAACATGGGCCGATGCCTCTCTTGGTCGTGCCAGCAGCTAGATTACCTTTCACGACCTCCTCCAATCCGTCAATGGTCTTGTGGTAGGGCATTATGACATGGGCTCTATCAGATATCTTCAAATCCCCGGTCTCTACATTTGCCTCTGCCAGTTGATCCAGTTCCTTGAGGAATGCCGCAGGGTCTATGACAACCCCATTGCCCACAACCGAAGTGACATTCTTTCTCAGAATTCCAGATGGAACAAGGTGAAGTTTGAATGTATTGCCACCAAAAACTATGGTGTGGCCAGCATTGTTTCCCCCCTGAAATCTCACAACGAGTTCGGCATCATCTGCCATTAGATCAGTGAACTTTCCCTTTCCCTCGTCACCCCATTGGGTGCCCAATATCACCTTTGCCGGCATAGTATCACGGGGGCATAGGTTAATGGTATTAATTGTTTTTTCCAAGACTTTGATATGTTTACCGATAAAGTATATATACATCATTAAACAATTGTTAACATCGGTGAAGAAGAATATGTCGATATGTGATGTAGCGCAGAATTGCCCTTTTTTCATGGCTGAGTTGGCCACAAGGCCCGGGATCGCAGAGATGTATAAGAAGATCTACTGCAAGGGTGATTATGAGACATGTGCCAGGTATATGGTGATCAAGGCATTGGGACTTGACAAAACTCCTGATGACCTGTATCCAAATATGCTTAGCAGGGCCGAGGAGATCGTCGCCAAGAATTAATGAAATTCACATTTCTTAACAATAGTGTACTTTTTTGCACAACTTAGGAATATATATATATCAATTATTACATTATATGTCCATAGGAAGAGTAAGGAAGATAGATTATGCCAGAATGCAAGAGATTGGGAGCCTGTCCATTCTTCAATGATGAGATGGCCGACAAGCCCGGTATGACCAAGCTGTACAAGAAGAACTATTGTATGAGTGATAGCTCGCAGTGTGCGAGGTACATGGTGGCCGAGGTCCTGGGGCCTGAAGGGGTTCCGCCAGATCTGTATCCCAATATGATCAATAAGGTCGATGAGATATTGGCTAGCCAATAATATTGTATCATGTCATTGGGATGAGCTTAATATCTGATGCCTCTAATTTTGACAAGGCTATCAGCATAAACCTAGACTTGTCAGATCTATTTGGGACATAATCCTTAAATAATACGTCAAACATACACCTATCATACATCAAAAGTACATTTTAACGTATGATGTATTGATGAGGTGGCGTATAATGGCAGAACTTAGAGTGGTGATCCCGGATGAAGTGGACAATTATCTGGACATAGTGATCAAGAGCGGAATGTTTGGCAATAAGGCCGAGTTGGCCAGGGCGGCCATAGTTCAGTATCTTAATACAATAGGTCCCATCTCCAAGGGTTACGATACCGATAATTTCTTCTCGCCCGAAGGCCGCATCCATCAGATAGAGTATGCGAGGGAGAGCGTGAAGAGGGGTGCTCCCATCATGGCCATCGTGTGCAAAGATGGAATTTTAATGGCTTCGGAGGACGTATCTGCCCGGAGCGGGAACTCGCTCATGATGTCGCCAATGAAAATTCATCGCTTATGGGACAAGGTGCTCGTCGGAACTGCTGGCATGGCCATGGACGGCTCAATGATAATCGGTAAGCTTAGACATAAGGAATTCAATAATGTGGATGACATGCTCCTCGCTATCAAGGAAATTTATTGGTCACACACAATAAAAAAGGATGTGAGGCCACTGGGTGTGGGCCTTCTAATAGCCACCAACTTCGAGCATCCACGACTATTCATCGTGGATCCAAGTGGCACGGTCGCCGAGTTCACGGCCGCATGCATAGGAGAGGGCATGGAAAGCCATATGAAGGTGCTGGCCAGCAAGTACAAGAAGATGACGATCAAGGATGCTGGGAAGCTTATACCCGCAATACTCGGGGATGATAAGGAGTTCATGGTGGAGACTTTAAGAGTCTAGAGGGACTGAGTGTAATAGGCCAATATTTGGCATACTATTGTTAACAAAATCGTAATCTTTATTATGACCTTGCTATTAGCCTAGCTAATAACGATCCTTGGAGAGAGTATAATGAAAAAACAAATGTCAATATTGATGGTAATGATGATGATAGTGGCACCACTGGCTGCCTTGCCCATTGCGGTGGGTGGAGCTGATGTGGCTGCTGAAGCGCCTTTGTTCTCTGGTGCAGGTTCCGGAACTCCCGGTGACCCATACCAGATCACTAACGATACTCAGCTTCAGGAGATGGAGCTGGAACTGGCCGCACATTATATTCTGGTGAATGATATCGATGCCAGCATAACGTCCACATGGAACACTGGGGCTGGCTTTACTCCTATTGGCGATCAGGCCACACCATTCATGGGTTCATTTGAAGGTCAGAATTATTCGATATCTGATCTTTTCATAAACCTTCCATCAGGCAATTCTGTGGGTATGTTTGGGAGTTTGGGGGGAGGTTCTTATATTGGAAATACTACCCTCATCAATACCAATGTTACTGGAGAAGTCAATGTCGCTATTTTAGCAGGAACCAATGGGGGTAAGATAGAGAACTGCCGTGTCTCTGGGAGCGTAAGCGGTGGGAATGTGAATGTAGGTGGCCTGGTAGGCTGGAATTCGGGAACTATAGAATTCTCAATAAGCGACTCTGATATAAGCGGTAGTGGAGATGTTGGCGGCCTTGTTGGCGATAATGCGGGAGGAACAATAAGTTATTCTCATGCATTAGGAGATGTTGATGCCAGCGTAGATTATGCTGGTGGATTGGTTGGAAACAACAGGGGTACGATCATAGAATGCTTTGCCACAGGCGATGTAACTGGAGGTGGATCATTCGTTGGTGGCCTTGTTGGTGGTGAAACCTCTGCTGGAGATATTGACCGCTGCTACGCCTCTGGAAATGTATATGGTGGATCATCAGTTGGTGGCTTCATAGGGATAAATGTTGGTCCAATAGATGATTGTTATGCTACAGGCAATGCAACAGGGTCTAGCCTTGTTGGTGGTTTTATCGGGGAAGAATATGATGTCCTTACCAACTGTTATAGTTCAGGAAATGTCACTGGAACTTCAAACACAGGCGGTTTTGCTGGAAGTAGTGTCGGTGCATACAATGATTGCTTCTGGGATAATGAGACATCCGGTCAGGAATCATCTGCCGGAGAAGGCCCAGGTGCGATTGAAGGAAAGAACACTACCGATATGATGAACAACTTCACATACACAAACGCTGGCTGGGACCTCACGAACATCTGGTTCTCGGTGAGCAACAGCACAAGACCCTTCCTGAGAATGGAATATGATACCACAATAAGGAATTCTCATCAATTGCAGCTTATGTGCATGGATATAGATGCGGATTACACGCTGGCCAATGATATTGATCTTAGCGACATAACCAACCCCGCGAGCATGTGGGGCACCAGTGTCGCAAATGGAAAAGGATTTTACCCGATCTATGATGATACTTTGATCGTACCAATGTCAACCTTTTCCGGGATATTTGATGGAGCAGGGCACAGCATCACTGGCCTTTACATCAATAGGTCAACGGGCTACCAGAATGGCCTCTTTGGATTTGTAAATCCCATATCTGAGTTCAAGAATGTGAACCTTGTAGATGTGGATATAACTGGACATGAAGATACAGGCGCCCTAGTTGGGCTTTGCATGGGTGCACTCAAGATTTCCAATGTTACAGTGACAGGCATGGTCTCAGGCGGGACTGATACCGGTGGGCTTGTGGGAGAGACCGGGGGAATTATTGAGAACTGCATGAGCGATGTATCTATTACTGGAACGAACAATGTTGGTGGCCTGGCCGGCCTCGTAATGGCAGGCTCGACAATACTCGATTGCACCTCAAGTGGTTCAGTTGCTGGCTCCGCATCTCTTGGCGGCCTTATAGGGCGAGCAAACGGTGGTGGCGGTGGAACAATAACCAACTGCACTGCCTATGGAACAGTAACTGGAAGTAGTTCCAGTGTTGGGGGGCTCATTGGATTCAATGATGCATTTGCGATCACTGGCTCTAAAGCGTATGGAACAGTAAATGCATATGCTACTTGTGCTGGCTTGATCGGCTATAGTAATGGAATTGTGACTGATTGTATAGCTTATGGAGACGTGGTTGGAGCCTTTGATAATGTAGGCGGATTAGTTGGATATGGCAATGCAGGCTCATTAACAGAATGCATAGCTTATGGAAATGTAACTGGTCCAGATCATATTGGCGGCCTCATGGGGTCTGGTCGAATTCCAATAACCAATTGTACATCATATGGGATCGTTACTGGAACCCGCGATGATATCGGCGGCCTTATCGGATATTATTTCTCTCAAACAGTAACTGGCAGCGAGGCATACGGAAATGTAACTGTTGATAAAGGTGATAATGTTGGCGGCCTAATTGGCTATAATACTGGAACAGTGATCGATTGCCATACTGATTCTTATGTGGCTAATGATGGTAATAATACTGGCGGCCTGATCGGATATAATAATGGCCCAGTAAGTGACTCGACCAGTTCAGGCGATATATTCAATCCCATGACAGTTAATGTGAATATCTATTCCACCGGTGGTCTCATAGGAGAATTGGCAGGTTCTACTGTATCATTTTGCGAGGCATACGGGGATGTTACAGGTAATAAATTCATGACTGGTGGCTTGATAGGGCTTATTGCAAATGGTGCAATATTGATGAACAGCTCTGCTCATGGTATTACAACTGGCTCTATGAGCTATATCGGTGGACTTGTAGGCCGGAATGGGGGAACGATCATCAACAGTTCTGCTTATGGTGATACAGGAGCCGGTGCCCATCCCTGGGTCGGCGGCCTTGTTGGTGACAATCAAGGTTTAGGGTTAATTCAGAATTCCAGTGCACATGGTGATGTGTTTGGAACCAGTATGGTCGGTGGCTTCGTTGGCCTGAATTTGGGACTCATTGAAAGATGTTTCAGCACGGGCTCTGCGGATGGCAGTGCTAAGACTGGTGGTTTTGTAGGCCAGAACGGTGATGGCGGCCAGGATGGCGATATAATAGACTGCTACAGCCAGGGTGATGTGACTGCAGGTGACAAGATCGGTGGTTTCGCAGGTAACCAGTCCCACGCTACAAGCACCATGATAAATGTTTATTCCACTGGCCAGGTCACAGGAACTACCAATATAGGTGGTCTTGTTGGGTTCAATTGGGATGGTACAACTACTGACGGTCACTGGGACACTGAGACTTCAGGCCTGGTAATAAGTGATGGCGGCATTGGAAATACAGATATGGAGATGATGCAACAGGCAACATTCTCCAACTGGAACTTCACAAATGTCTGGGGAATTCACGAGTACAATTCATATCCATTCCTTCTGCCATTTGGAGTACCTCCAGAGCCAGTGGCAGACATGGAGATCACATTGACCGATTCGGTGGATCCAGCGACCGTGGGTGAGATATTCTCATACTTCGTGACACTGGAAAACCATGGTCCAGACAATGCAGCGAACATTCTCATAAATATAACCCTGCCAGCAGAGGTAACTTACCACAGTGCGAACCAAACTGGCATGGTCGTGAATGGAAGATACATAACCGCGGTTGTCTCAGTCTTTGAGGGTGGGGAAGTCGGTGGAGTTCAGATAAACGTCACACTGGACACTTATTCTGCAAGCCCGCTCAACTGCACGGCATTCGTGACATCATCCACACTTGACCCGGGAGTTTATGCCAATGAGACATATGAGCTTACAGAGACCAACAGGGCTCCGACCGCACAGGATCAGAATTACCAGTGCACCGAGGACTTTGCTTCTATCTCCTGGGCACCTGGAGTATTAGGGGGTGCTGCTGATCTGGACGGTGATCTCATAGAGGTCATAGGGCATGAGGCCAGTGACTTCGGAGCAAGTATTACTATCGAGCCAGATGGTAACTTCACCTATGATCCAACAGTTTCTGCAACTCTCCAGAACTTGAAAGATGGCGAATCACTCAATGATACCTTCACCTACACCATAAGTGATGGTCGAGGCGGATTTGCCACAGCCACGATCACTATGCAGGTGGATGGTATCAATGGGGCGCCAACTGCCAATAATGATACTTTCGTTGTGGATGAAGATAGTGGACCTTATGATTTGGACGTCCTTGCTAATGATGTGGGCGATGAGGAAGGAGATGCCTTCTCTATCACTCATGGAAGTGGCGCGACCCATGGAACCCTGGCAGTCAGTGCAGACGGATCGATGCTGATATACACCCCATACAATACCAATTACACAGGATACGATGTATTCACTTACATGATCTCAGATGGTAATGTCACAGATACGGCAAGCGTGAATCTGACCATAACGCCAGTCAATGATGCACCATTTGCACAAGGCAGTTTATTCATGGTGAACGAGGATTCCGGTCCTAATACTCTCTATGTACTGGCCGGGGCAGTTGATGCAGAAGGCGATGACCTGGTAATATCGGCGATCACACAGCCGAACAATGGTATTATTGTGATAACCGAGAGCGGTAAGAACCTGACATACGAGCCGGATGCGGATTTCTTTGGTGATGATTTCTTCAATTGCACTGTATCTGATGGCAATGGTGGTACGGACACAATGATGATCAGTTTGCAGGTGGCCAGTGTGAATGATGATCCGATCATCATCACAACCACACTACCAGATGGAATTGTTGGAATTCCCTATTCATTCACAATGAATGCAACAGATATCGACAGCGCGATCCTGGGATGGGGCGGAGCCTCATATGTGGACTGGCTTACTATCCAAGCAACAGGCGTCCTTTCTGGAACCCCGACTGCGGCCGGCACTTTCCAGGTGGATATCATTGTCAATGACGGGGATGGAGGCATTGTCAGAACCAATCTGAGCATGACCATCACTGATTCCGCAGACCCTGGCACAGACACTGATGGAGACGGTGAGCCGGATATAACAGACCCTGATGACGATGATGACGGTGTAACTGATGATCTGGATGCTTTCCCACTGGATGACACCGAGGATACCGACACAGATGGTGATGGCACAGGCGACAATGCAGATGCTTTCCCAGACGATATTGCAGCCTCAGTGGACGCTGATGGCGACGGAGCCCCTGACGAATGGAATGATGGCTACACAGCGGATGATTCGACCACTGGTCTGGTCATTGATGATGATGTCCCGGACATTGGGGATGGCGATGATATTGACGATGACGGTGGCAGCAACTGGCTATACATAATCCTTATACTTGTCGTGGTCGGTGTGATCGCTTTCCTGCTGATAATGAAGGGAAAGGGCAAGGAGACAGAGCCCGTGGATGAAGCAGAACCAGACGCACCAATTGAGGAAGCTATCGGGGAAGTTCCCGAGGAGATGCCCGAGGAAGCAGTTCAGGAATAAGCTTAAACCAAATATCCTCATCCAAGTCTGATGATCCCCTGCGACCGTTGTGGTAAAGCCTCGATAATCTTTGTCAGGTATAGCAGCCAGCATCTTTGCGATACTCATTTCAGAGAATTCTTTGAAAAGCGAATGGCCAAAGAAGTGAGGGCAAGCGGTAAGATGAAATCAGGAGATAACCTGGCAGTCGCGGTTTCCGGAGGCAAGGACAGCATGGTCATGCTCCGTCGTCTACGCGATATGTTCCATCCTCGCTCTGGGATAGACATCCACGCCATCATCGTGGATGAGGGGATAGAAGGGTATCGTGAAGAGGGGATAGAGGCCACCAAGAAAGAATGCCTGGCCCTTGATATCCCTCTGGAGATAGTGAGTTTCAAAGATATGTTCGGACACACTCTGGACGAGATGGTTTCTATGGATCCCGACACGGTCCCATGCACTTATTGTGGTGTTTTCCGAAGACAGGCACTTAACCGTGCCAGCAAAGATATCAAGGCCACCAAGATAGCCTTTGGGCATAATCTCAATGACACGGCTGGAAGCATCCTAATGAATATCTGCAGGGGCGAT
>JAGLQE010000407.1 GCA_023137005.1 Thermoplasmata archaeon | reverse complement strand
CCGAAGGCAGAGGAAAAGGCCGAAGAGACGGAGCAGAAGAAGAAGTGCCCGTCCTGTGGAATGGAACTTGGTATCCATGAGAAGGCCTGTCCGATATGCTCCTATGACTTCGAGCAAAAGAGCAAGCCACCGGAAGGCGGAGCACCTCCAGAGGGAGCGGCACCACAGGTTGCCAAGAAAGTGGTCAGGAAGCCCGTAAAGAAGGTTGTAAGAAGACCTGTGCAGAAGGGACCAGAGGGCGGCAAATAAGCCGTCCTCCTTCCACCAATATACACGATACGGTCAAGGTGATACCATGTCAGAACGTAAGATACGAATACTGATTGCCAAGCCAGGTCTTGATGGCCATGATAGAGGAGCGAAGATAGTGGCTAGGGCTTTGAGGGATGCGGGTTTCGAGGTCATCTACACAGGATTACATCAGACCCCGGAGCAGATCGTTGAAACAGCCATCCAGGAGGATGTGGACGCCATAGGGCTCAGCTGTTTATCCGGCGCTCACATGACACTTTTTCCGAAGGTTACCAAACTTTTGAAGGAGAAAGGAATTGACGACATTCTTGTGACCGGTGGTGGGATAGTGCCCAAAGAGGATATTCCAAAGCTCAAAGAAGCTGGGATCGACATGGTCTTCGGCCCCGGTACTCCCCTTGACGACATCATCAACTACCACAAAGAACAGATAAGGAAGTAATGAAATGGACCTGGCAGAGAGAGTTCTGGCCGGAGACAAGAGAGGCGTGGCACGTCTTATCTCCCTTATCGAGGCAGAGGATGAAGATGCTTTTGTACAACTCGGAAAATTACATTCCAGAACAGGCAAGGCCCACATAATTGGTGTGACCGGTCCTCCGGGCTCGGGTAAAAGCACGATCGTGGACCGGATGGCGAAGGCCTTCAGGCAGATGGACAAGAAAGTGGGCATCATAGCCGTTGATCCCACAAGCCCCTTCACGGGAGGAGCCATTCTTGGAGACCGTATCCGTATGCTGGACCTGACCCTGGACGAAGGTGTTTTTATTAGAAGTATGGGCACGCGCGGCCATCTGGGAGGACTGTCAAGAGCGGCCTCGGGCGCAGTGAAGGTCCTGGATGCCTTTGGAATGGATATAATTCTCATTGAAACAGTTGGAGCGGGGCAATCCGAGGTGGAAATAGTCAGCCATGCTCACACCACTATCATTGTAGAGATGCCGGGTCTAGGAGATGAAATTCAGACCATCAAGGCAGGGATAATGGAGATCGGAGATATCTTCGTCATAAACAAGGCCGATAGGCAAGGAGCGGACAAGACCGCGATGGAGATACAGGCCATGCTGGGCCTCAATCCTGAAAAACCCGAATGGGAACCCCCCATACTCCAGACCATCGCCAGGACCAATAAGGGCATCGACGCTCTCGTGGAAAAGGCAATGGAGCATTATGATTATCTAAAGAAAAGTGGTAATTTCGAAAATATATTGGAGCAGGGCATCCGGGAAGAGCTAGAAGTTCTGATCAAAAATCAACTAGGAAGGCTCATGGGCCAGGTGGTGGACCGTGAAAGACAGGATGAATTTATCAATAAGATAATGGAAAAGGAACTTGATCCCTACACTGCGGCGAATATATTGATGGAGAATGTGAAGGGAAAACTGTGTGATGGAGATTAGCTCCATCGGATCTATTTCTTCCAACTAGCACAGATATCCAAAAAGTTCTTGAATATATCCTCACCAAACTCCGTGTGTTCTACTTCTGGATGGAATTGCACCCCGTAAAAGGGCTTTTCTTTGTGTGCGAATGCCTGGTGCGCGCAGTTATCTGAGCGCGCGAAGTTCTTGAATGAATCTGGAAGCACCTTGACCTCGTCATTGTGGGATTCCCATACCTGGAAAGGAGATGTAACTCCCTTGAATAGCTCATTCTCTTCCTCTATGGTGACCGTGGTCTTTCCAAATTCCGGAATCTCGGCGGGACCAGCCTCGCCCCCGAAGTGCAGGGCCATGAACTGCGCCCCCACACATATGCCCATGATGGGAAAATCCGCCTTATCCAGATAATCACCACTATTGCCCAGCATGAGTGCCTCTTCGCCAATTCTTGGAGCTCCACCTGAGAGAATGAGTCCATCAACATCCAGTTCCTCAAGAGGAGTGGTATTGGGAATTATCTCTGTGTCAACATCTAGGTACTTCAGAACACGCCATTCTCGATGGGTCCACTGTCCGCCATTGTCTACAACGAAGATTCGCATTGAGTGGACATAGTAGAGGGGGATATATGACTTTCTCTTATTGGATCATCTCACTCCCACTCTATGGTTCCAGGCGGCTTATTAGTGATATCGTACACGACCCGGTTGATCTTGCCAGGCATCGTATTGGTTATCCTGATAGATATCTTCTCCAGAACCTCGTGAGGGACCTTGGAATAAGCTGCCGTCATGCCATCAATAGATTGGACAGCCCTGACAGCCACGGTATGGCCATAGGCTCGCACATCGCCCTGGACTCCCACGGTCTTTGCTGATGTGAGAACTGCGAAATACTGCCATGGGATCTCCATCTTGCCGGCCTCGGCTGCTTTCTCCAGCTCATCCTCGACAATGAAGCAGGCTTCCCTGACTATCTCGGCCTTTTCCAGTGTTGCCTCACCAATTATCCTTATTGCCAATCCAGGTCCCGGGAAAGGCTGTTTCTCGGCTATTGAGATGCCCAGATAACGACCGACCTTCCTGACCTCGTCCTTGTAAAGGTCCCTGAGAGGTTCCACCAGGCTCATGTCCATATCCTCGGGCAATGCCCCGACATTGTGATGGGATTTGATTACATCCCTCAGATCACCGCCACTTTCGATCCAATCGGGCGCGATGGTTCCCTGGACAAGGTATTTGGCATCGATCTCCTTGGCATACCTCTCGAAGATCCGAATGAATGTATGGCCTATCGCTTTTCTTTTGGCCTCGGGCTCGACGGCCCCCTTAAGAGCTTCGGAGAATTCCTCACCAGCAATGGCCACCTGAAGGTTCACACCCATATCGCGCAAGAGCTCGGCCACATCTTCTGATTCATTCTTTCTCATATAGCCAGTATCCACATGGACACCGTATAATCTGTCACCGATAGCCCTGGCGACCAATACTGCGGCAACCGTACTGTCCACTCCACCGGAGCACGCTATCACCGCTGTTCCGCTGATAGCTTCTTTAAGATCCTCGATCGCCTTGTTCACGAACTTCTCTGGATCGAACATACTTACCCCTCATTGTAGGCTTCGGCATCTGCCTTTACCTTTCGCTCTTGCTCCGCCCTGTGATCCTTGAGCTTCTGGGCGATGCGAGTGTCAGATATGGCAAGCATCTCGGCTGCGAAAAGAGCTGCATTATCCCCTCTGTCCAGGCCAACACCGCCCACGGGTATTCCCGGAGGCATTTGGACAATGGCCAAAATAGAATCAAGATTCACCTTGCCACTCACCGGAACCCCGATCACTGGCTTTATTGTGTGAGCGGCCACTGCTCCGGGCAAGGCTGCTGCCAATCCAGCAATGGTGATGAATACCTTGGCCTCCGATGTTTCGACCAGGTGCTCTACCCATTTCGGTGTTCTGTGGGCCGATGCCACTGTTAGCTTGTAGGATATTCCAAGATCCTTCAAGACGGCTACTGCTTTCTTGCCCACTGGCTCATCACTTTTGCTTCCCATTATGATAAGAACTTCAACTGTCATTGAGAGGGTGAAACCTGAAGGTTATGATAAATGTTCGGATGGTTCTAGGTATTTGATCAACAGGGAAAGATCTGTCGAGCACCGAGGCTATTCGTCAATATACTTAGATGTGGCAGGTATCCCAATTTAGGATTTCATTATCGAAAGTAGGAATATTCCGATGGCTGCCAATGCTCCGATGGCCGCTGCGGCTATCACCAGGATAGACTGCTTGATCAATTCCACGAATTCCGTATCAATAGGTATCATTGGCTCACCCATGAACCATGTGGATATTATCACCCATACGACCCCCAATACAAGGCCGCCTATCATCAGGCCTGCTCCGATCTTTCTGCTCTTTCCGCTACCAAAATATGTTGTGAAGACACCCACGACCACTAAGAATAGTGCAAATGTCAACATGAATATTGTTGCGAACTGCTCTAAAGTTAATCCCATCCATTTCACCTCAGAATTTAATTCCGGTTAGTGTTTTGGTGTCAATGACCCCTGGTATACTTCTTATTCTGTCCACGACCACCTGTCCGAGAACATTGAAATCATCAGCCTGTATCTTGGCGATGAGATCGTATTCACCGAATAGAGGGTGGAGCTCGACTATCTCCTTGACCTTCACCAGTTCATTGTAAACTTCATGTTCCTTCGCCGGTGCAGTGGAAATTAAGACAAAACCTACAGCCATATATTCACCTATAACACATAATGAGGATATGTCCTATAAAGGTTTCTATATTTGGCTTCCAGTTATGGTCTGGTCATAGTCAGGTGAGTGTTTCATATGAAAGGAGTATTGGTTATGATGCAATATAATGAATATACCACGAACAGGGGAACCACCATCATGAGGAAATCATCATCTATCTGCTTTATTCTGGGTTTCTCCACGGCTATGGCCACCACGGCTCCCACTACAGCCAATATGGCCATAAGGGATATTTCCATTTCATAGCCAAGGGGCTCGGCGAACAGGAAGAAGCTGAAGAAGGTGATGAGGAAATAGACGGTCAACGGTATCATGGGGTATCCCTTCATCTTTCTCTTGTTCATCTCTCCGATGAGGGGATCGGTCCAGCCAATACCGGTTATTGCGGGAATGACAAAGAGCATTGGAAAGAACATGATGGAGATGAAAACACCTATGGTCGCCCATCCATAGGCCGATATCTGGTTTGCCTCATATTCTCTCATTCCAAAGTAAACCTTCTTCCTTATTAGGCGGCTGATCTCCGAGAACATTATAAGTGAAAATACTACGATAAGAAGTTTCTCTCTACCAATGATCAAAAAATCATCAGGAATGAAATAGTAGATCAAGACAATAGGGGCCGATAGATGGAAAAGCCGCCTTGCAATGTGCCCATGGTCCATGGTGGGAAATCTAATGACAGTACTAAAAGAGTTCTATCATTATTATAATCATTATAATTGTTAATATTATTATAGTTAAAATTGGCTATATGTGTTATGTATACTATATACACAATTATAAGTGTATTAACAAGAAAGTAATAAGAATTGAGAGTATCAAAGGTCAGGGATGGTTCTTTTTTCTCCTGAGTATCATGGGTATGATGATAGCTAGCAAAATGGGAATAAGAGGTGTAGGGAATTCGGGTGCCATTATCACATCGTCATCGGGAGATGAATCCACAGTGAGGTCTTCTGCCTGCCGTGTACCGCTCCTCCTGAGCATGGGATGTTCGGCCTCGAATACGGTATCTGATGTATCGGTATTGTCGCTCCAATCCGATGTCTCGAACCAGATCTTGATATTATCGATCGTATCTATCATGGTACCCAGTTCCAGCCTAGTTGCATCGATATAGACCTCCACAGGATTCGTGTGGTCCTCGATCCATTCACCATCATTCCACAGATACATCATTGAGCTCATTATCTGATTGTATTTTCCGGATACCTGTATGAAATGGTCGGCTCCGATATTGGCTATCCTCATTCCTGTGGCCGTGTCATTGTCAGTGTCCAGGTATATTCCAATATTATCCTTGCCCGAGGCCTTGGAGATCTGGCTTTCGTCCATGGGGCCTATGTACACCGAGGCCTTGGTGATCGTATTGTTCAGCCACATATCTGGTCCATCGGCATCATAATCGATGATCAGGTCATTGTCCTTGTCCGTATCCGAAATATCTGGAATACCATCATTGTCGAAATCGAATTCGAATCCGGGTTCATTGACATCCAGGATATTATCCATATCCGAGTCCACCAAAGGAGGT
Organism: Thermoplasmata archaeon; assembly: GCA_023137005.1. Classification (GTDB taxonomy): domain Archaea; phylum Thermoplasmatota; class Thermoplasmata; order SG8-5; family JAGLSY01; genus JAGLSY01. The sequence continues at coordinate 3,767 of JAGLQE010000407.1, read as the reverse complement.
GTGATCTGGCCACTCCCCGGGCTATTGGCTATGCCCGCATTGCGATGAGGTATGGATACTCCTCCAAGCATCTCGCCTGCAACGTCCATGTAGATGGCCAGGTCTGTTCCAAGATATCCTGCCGCATGACCCCGAACATCAATATTGCCATTACTGGAAGGCGTGACATCGCCATTGGCATCCTGAACAAGACTTGTCCATTCTGAAAAGCCTCCATCGATGGTTGCCTGTGACGGAGTAGAAGAGATATAGGAATATGATCTGGCAGACGGGGCAGTGATAAGGGTCACGGAACCCTGCAAGATGTCTATGTCATCTGGAGACATTACCTGAGCCCTGATGGTCCGCCCTCCATTATCGACCATGTTCACATCTGCTGCCAGGTATAGCGTACTGGAGCCAGTGGCTGAATATATGGGGAAGGTGAGTGATGCCTTTCCATTCTCTATGGTCGTGGTCTCGGCCAGGGTGGTCCCATCGGCATCCGTTAGATAGCACCGGGTTATGGCACTGGTAGGAAGAGTTCCATCAAAGGTCACCGTAATGCCAGATATGGCTCCATCATCCGGGGATGTAATATCCAGCTCAAGGAGGCGTCCAGGAATTGATATGACCTCGGGAGCAATGCCGGATTGGGTTATCTGGACCAGTCCTTTTTCATTGCTGAAGATTCTATCCACAGAATCCTCCTGTCCATCCCAGCTTCTTGAGGACACGTAAATGCTCATGGGACTGGGGCCATCATATCCCAGAAGATCCCATCCTATCTGAACCTCAAGGCCTGAGCCCATAGCTGCAGAATAGATAGTGGGGCCCTGGATGAACCCATTCCAATTCTCCTGGCTTGCTCCCTGATCTAGATCATAAAAGATCGATTGCAGAGGCTGACCATTCCAACCAGACACCATCATCATATTGTCCGCACCCATGCCATTTATCAGGTAGCCTGTGGTGGAACTTCTATCCGTGTCGAAAAAGAAATAGAATGTGTCCTGCAAAGCACTGGTTGCCACGGGTTCTCCCTGCAACATACTGCCTGTGACCTCCAGATAAAGGGCCAGGTACTGACCATCATTGTCCTCCGCACCGCAGCGAACTATGTCGATATTCGGGTCAAAGGGCGAGGGTTCCGGAGTCAGGTCGAACATCTGATAGTCTTCCCAATCTGCAAAATCACCATCTATCTGAATATCAAGTGGTGCAGGGCCATCATCTCCACCTATGAAGAATACACCGAATATCGAGCTTATGAGCATTATGAAGGCTCCCAGGACGATCATCTTTCTGATCAAGGACCTCCTCCGATATCCTGGAGGACGGGAAATAGACATCGTGCCCATCTCGGGCATTGTGGGTTGCATACCACTGTACACCCGGCCCTGGCCATTGATCATTCCATTGACACGGCCACTGGTCCTTGCTTCATCCATGCCATTCACCTTGCCATTGGTGAGTCCGTTTATACGGCCTTGGCCATTTGTAAGCCCATCTATGTAACCATCAAATTCTCTCACGCCATTGATCTTACCCTTCACCCGGATCTTTTCTCTATCCAGCCCATTGGTCAAGCCATTGGTAAGGCCGTTAGTTAGACCATTGGTCAAGCCATTTGTAAGTCCATTGGTCAGCCCATTTGTAAGGCCATTGACCTTACCCTGTAATCTTCCAACACCATTGATCATTCCATTGATCCGACCAGTGCCATTGATCATTCCATTGACCCTGCCCTCGACCTTCTCAAGGCCATTTACATGGCCCACGACATAGCCCCGGCCACTTATGGCTCCATGGATCAGACCTCGATTGGTCAGGCTTTTTTCATCATCATCTTCGTGGCAATCGGGACATACAATATGATCCTCATCCAGCTGCTTGCCACAATCTGGGCAAACATGGTCAACATCATCTATTGCCTCTATGTGTGGAAGCTCCTCCACAAGCTCGTCCAGGGCATCTGAAACACTATCGGCCATAGCATCGAGCTCCATCTCTGTCGGCATGGCCAGCTCAATGTCTATTTCCTCATCATCATCAAAAGAGGGGGGGTCGTCCAGGTCATCGATGCCATCAACTGGCGATATTGGTTCTTCGACAGGTTCCTCATCAAACTCCCAGTCTCCACCAACCTTTCCAAGATCCCAGTCTTCCTCATCATCATCGACCTCTTCAGTCGTGCTCATCAGATCATCCAGATCCCCCATCAACTGGTCACTGATATCCACAAGGACCTCGACATCATCATCATCGACACCATCGGTCAATTCATTAAAAAGGTCCATGAGCTCTTCGCTGTCCAGATCCATGTCCTCGGGAGATGAGATGGAGATATCATCATCGAAGGCATCCTCCAGATCGATAGCAATATCATCTTCCTGGACAATATCAGCAGAGTCATCAATAGGGGGTTCAAAGCCCACGACATCACTATCTATCATTTCCTCCAGCTCGCTTATCAGGTCATCGCTGATATCCATGCCCAGATCCTCAAGGCTTTTTTCTCCATTATCAAAAGAATCCAGTTCACTGAGTATCAGGCTGAGCCCATCATCATCAGTATCTACCTGAAATACCATATCCTCGGGGACATCTTCAACAGAAGGCTCTGGCTCTCCCTCATCAAATATCATTTCCTCAAGAGAATCTATCAGATCCTCGCTGATGTCCTTTCTATTGTCCACGAGCGAGTCCTCTGTGCCGAGAGCATCATCGATGAACTCACCCAGTATATCGTCAAGCACATCCTCATCAAGGCCAGACTCCTGAGCTGGCTCGGACAAAGAGTCCTCTGCACTCATCAGATCTAGCTCTTGTTCAACCTTCTGGAGGTCGACCATGACCTCTATATCTTCTTCCTCAAAGATCTCATCAGAAGGAACTGGTTCATCAGTATCTATATCCATCTCGGCATCCTGGTCGATACCAAGTTCTTGGCCAAGACTCTCCAGGTCTTCATCCAGACCATCCATCTCCATGTCTGTTGGAGTGTCTTCATCTTCCAATATCTCATCAGGGAATCTCTCGATAAGGTAGTTTATGATCTCCTCGGCAATCTCCAAAGGAATACTGGAGATCCTTTCAGAAAGCTCTTCAGCAGTGACCTTTTTCAATTCATCAATGGTCTCGAACCCATGGTCATAAAGAACTCTAGCCCTGGCTCGACCTACCCCAGGAATCTCAGTGAGCATGTTGATCGAATTCTTCTTGCTTACCATTTCCCCCATTCACCTCTGTTGAATATCGCCATATATGTGACCTTTTTTGAGATCGCACGATTACGGCAATGTTATTGCTCTCACCCCAGTACGAAGCTTAGTGGTGCATTGATATATATACATGCACGTATTTTATGCTCATACGGAAGGGATTGTAACAAATAACATTATAAATAAATATTGGGTAAAAAATAATTATTTCAAACACAGAGAACTGTGTTTGAACATTGATGGAATTTCTAGTTGAATACCTAGCTGAACTCAAGATACTGGACATTGTATTGGCCTTGATTTGACATTAAGAAACTCCAATTTCCCCCGAAATCCATTATGACACAATGTGCTCCTTTGATAATAATGTTTTTATCGGTTAGTGCGTTCACGGGTGCAGGGTGTGTAAAATGAAGCTCACGTATTCAGATGCCGGAGTTGACATTGACAGAAAGGCCGATGCCATAGAAGCCCTCGTGGCAACTCTTGGTTATGACCGAGAAGGTATGGGGAAGAAGATAAAATTACCAGGAGGATACGCTGGCCTGGTCGAGTTCGGACCCT
>JAGLQE010000406.1 GCA_023137005.1 Thermoplasmata archaeon | reverse complement strand
TTTTCTTCAGGCGGGGCATGTTCGCAGATAAATGCTCTGCTGGGTTTATGTAATGGGTTGCCAATTTATTGCCCCCACCACTCTTAGTCATCATCATCGTCCGCAGTCTTAACTGACTTATCCTTCTTGCCCAGTTTCAACCGGGTTCCGGTCGGTAGGAAGATGGCCGCCAGTATCAGTGCTACGAAGATAATAGCCGATATCCACATGGTCATGTTCATGGCATCGGGCCAGTCAATGACCCCCATGACGTACCACAGCAATAGGAAGAAGGCCAGGAAAAGCATCAGGCTGAATACCGTGGACACGGTCTCTTCACGACTCTTTTTCCAGTCACTGCCAGACCTTGGGAATCTTATTCCCCAAATACCTAGGCAAATGAATACTATGACAGAGATGATGATCAACCAGTCCACTGTGTCCATTTTACTTCACCACTCTTATCATCTCGCTTTTACTTCCTCACCTTGTAATGGTCCATGAAGGACTTTGATGAATTCAGGTATTCCTTGGTTATCGAGGTCTCCACCATGCCTAGGGCAGTCAGAAGATGATCCTTACACACCGCTCTCTCGCATACCACACCATCCTGCTTATTGTTCACAACAGCACTGAGCTTTGCCTCGTCCACAATGGCCGCGATGTCCGCATTGGAGAAGCCACTGGTCTTCATCACCATGATGTCCAATAGCTCTTCATCGACATCCGGGGCAGTGGGAATGTCCCTCAGATAGATCTTGAAGGTCTCCTTCCTGGCCTTGGAATTGGGTGGTGGGACGAAGAATATCTTATCGAACCTTCCTGGCCTCAGAAGACTGGGGTGCAGGCTGTCCGGGGTATTGGTGGTGGCAACTATGAGCACGTGCTCCTTTGCCTCGACATTATCCACCTCTGCCAGTATCTGGGACATGACATTGAATGCTTCTGGATTGTTCATCACTTCCCTAGAACCAATGGCATCGATGTCCTCGATGAGGAGGATGGATGGCGTGTTCTCCCTTGCTCTGAAGAACATCTGGCTTACTGGCATGGCTCCCATACTGGAACCGATCATCTCCGGGGCGCTGATGACCTGCATGGTGATCTTCAGTTCATTGGCCGCGGCCTTCATGATATGACTCTTTCCGCAACCTGGCGGACCGAATAGAAGCATGCCTCTGCCTGTTTTCAGCCTGAAGCTGTCCAATAGCTCCGGTTCCTTGGTAAGGATGTCTATGTAACCGCGTATGTCCTTCTTGGTCCTGTCAGCTCCAGCAACATCACTCCACTTGACATCCTGCCATTTCTGGTCGCGTTCGCTGTGGTGCATCTTCCTCTCGAAATCCATCTTCAGGAGTTCGTATTCTTTCAGCATGGCCATGTTTATACTTGGCTTCAGGGTGGTAGCCACCTTGAGAAGATCTTCGGATGTGATGACCGAATCCTCGCCAGTATCCATGGCACGCTTCATGGCCAGTACAGAGGCCTCCTTGGCCATATTTGATAGATCCGCTCCCGAGAATCTCTCACATCTCATGGCGGGGGTCAGGAGATCTATATTCTCCTCCATTGGCCTACCTCTGAGATGAACTTTGAGGATCTCCACCCTCTCCTCCACTCCAGGTGGTGAGACGTAGATCACCTTATCGAACCTGCCAGGCCTCAGAAGGGCCGGGTCTATGAGCTCTGGCTTATTGGTCGTGCCCACCAGGATGATCCCAGCAGCATTGTCCATACCATCCAATTCCGATAGTAGGATACTGAGAAGTCTTGGTGTTACATCATCTCCAGCATACATGTCCCTGTGCTTGGCCATGGCCTCCAGATCATCAAAGAATATGATGGCTGGCCTTCTTTCCTTGGCGGTTTCAAAGAGCTCGGCCAATTTGGTCTCGCTCTCACCATACCACTTGGACATGATGTCCGAGCACTTGATGGTGATCATCTCTACTTTCAATTCATTGGCCAGTGCCTTCATCAGCATGGTCTTTCCGCAACCTGGCGGACCAAAGAGAAGTATACCGTGAGGGGCCTCGACACCGTATTTGGCGGTGACATCGCTCATCAGAAGCGGCATCATGATAGATTCTTTGATATCTTCTTTGACATCGTCTAGTCCTCCAATTAGCTGGAAACTGCTCTCACCGAGATTGTCCATTTCGGAAATTCGTGTTCCCACCCGGGTCTCGATCTCCAGATTAACGAAGTAGGTGAAGAAGTATTCGTGCCCTGCCTTTCCAATAAGTATGGATGACATGACCATGGGTATCAATAATACTCCGGCTAGGTATCCTTCCGAGGTGGGTGTGAGAAGTATATTGAGCGACCCGATGAATGTGAGGGAACTTAGAAGAGCTGGCAGTAGCATCATCTTGAAATCGAACTTGCCATGTGTCCTCTTTCTGTTGAAGTATAGGAAGACCAGAAGGGCCACCAGACCCCACAGTATCACCTGAAGTATCGGCATGATGGAAAGACCAAGATTACTGGCCAATACATCCCCCATGATGCCCATGTCCGAGTGCTCGATAGCACCCAGGGCGGATCCCAGGTCGGATGGAACGAAATTCACTATCTCCGGCTTGTAGAAAGCAATGAAGCTGGTCTGGTGAACCGGACCTACCAGCATACCAGCCACCGTCATATTGCCGCATGTGACCATGAAGGTCAGAAAAACTCCGGTGAGCACGATGGTGGACAATGAAAGTAGTAGAGGGAACAGTGTTGCCGCGACCAGGGGGACCAGGAGTGACAGTCCGAACCTGGAAAGGAATATTGAAAGGAAGACCAGGAAGCCCAGCTTCCAGTTGAACATGGAAATTATCAGGACCACCATGGAGAATAACATCATGAACAATCCGAACTCCGCTGTTTGATACCCTGCCGCGCCTATGACGAATAAGCTGAGCACCACCATGGAAAGGAAAGGAAATCCAAAGGATATGGCAGCCACGACAAATGCAATAAGCAGTGTCATCCACCATGGGAAGAAGGGTATCCAGGAGCATCCGAAAAGACCCAGGATGAAGAACATGAAAACAATGACGAACTTCGGTTCCTTTGATTCTTTCGAGGCCACCATTCTGAGATTGGTCAATACACTGGCTAGGCCGGAGGGTTTTGCCATTAAGGTTCTCATATCAAACTCCCTCCCCATCTTTTTCTGGTTCCTCAGGCTTCTCGATATCCTCGTCCTTCAATCCACCCAGTATCTCTTTCTTATCTTCTTTTATGAGAAGGTCCTCGGTCTTCTTTGTCTTCTTCCGCTCCTCTGTAAGGAGATAGGCGAAGAGAGGTATGGTCAGCATTCCCATGCCACCCATGGCCAGCATGATCCAAGAATCTGGATACCACTCGGAATTATCGACATTTCCATTGACATCCTCTAAAGTGTATTCGAAGGGATAATTGAACGCGACTATCCCCGGTATAGTGTAATTGTAGGGCGTGGATTTGGTAAGTTCACTGTATTCATCCCACACGACCACCCAGTAAGATATATTGGCTCCCGCAGGATGGAAATTGCTGGTGATCTCCCTCTCCATGGAAGTGAAGCTCAGCCTATCGAAGGCCCATCCACCGGATTCCGGGGCGCTTCCAACCGCTGTGTATATGAAATACAGATTGGCACCTTCTATCGGTATACCATCTGTGGATTCTATCTTGATAGTGACCGGCTCGCTGGCATTGGGAGCTGCCGGGGTCTGTGTGAGCTTGATATTACCCTCGAAGGTGAGGTGATTCCAGCCACCTGTCCTTTCCTCTCCGACTATCTCAAGGGAGTAAGCTTGGGATTGCAGAGGCACATTATTGTAATCATAGGCATTGATGAAGAAGTTGACCGTGGTGCCATTGTACTCATAGGGTCCGATCATTATCTTCATCTCTGTTTCGCTTATCCTTTGGAAGGATCTGCTTCCAGTGGAGACTCCTGTGTCTGGGAAGATAACAGTGATATCCACGATGGCCATCTGTATCGTCACATCTGG
>JAGLQE010000405.1 GCA_023137005.1 Thermoplasmata archaeon | reverse complement strand
CTGGATATCAGGGCCTGTTCCGCCTTCTTCCTTTCTGTCATGTCCCTTATGAAGGCCAGATCCGCAGGCCTATCATTGTAGGTGACAACACCAGCATTTATCTCGACAGGAATTATGGAGCCGTCCTTTCTCTGAAGGTCTATTTCATATATAGAGGGAACTTTTTCTCCCTTCATCCTCTTCTGATAATTGCCTAGTATTATCTCCTTGGATTCATCGGGAACGAAGATAATGAACTCTTTGTCAATGACATCTGCTATTTCGAACCCGAGCATATCCGTGATCTTCTGATTGGCAAATACTACCTTACCTTCCTGGAGTATGGCAATACCGTCATTCGCCCTCTCCACCAGGCTCCGGTATTTTTCCTCAGACTCGCTGAGGTCCTTGTAGGTTTCCTCCACCATCACCTCAAGATGTTCCCTGTGCTTTTCGAGCTCATTCTCCATCTTCTTCCTTTCAGTAAGGTCCCTTACTGTCGCTTGTATCACTGGCCTGCCTTTCAGCTCGAAGGCCGTGAGCCATACTTCGGCAGGAAAATCATCCCCCGAGGACCTACGATGCACCCATTCGAACCTATTATGGCCCCAATCATAGGCTTCATTTATTCGATCATTGGCCACAGTTTCAGAATCACTTCCATCTGGCTGATCGGGTGGTGAAAATTTGGATGGATGTGTGCCGATGAATTCATTCTTATGCTCCAGGCCGAACATGTATAGAGTGGCTTCATTACAGTCGAAGAAGCCGTCCGCATCCAGCATCATGACCGCATCGGCGGATGACTCGAACATTGTGCGATAAAGCTCCTCACTATCCTTCAGTGCCTCCTCCATCTTTTTTCTAAGTGATGCATCCCTTATGATAGCCCTGATACCCTGGAACTCTCCATCCTTGAATGTGACAGTGCCTTTGTAACCCACTGAAACAAAAGTGCCATCCTTCCTTTTCAGATCCATTTCCATGGCCGGGCTCTCTTCTCCATTAAGGGCCTTTTCAAACATCCTCATTGTATCTGCAAGGTAATTATCAGGAATGAAATCCATGAATTCCATATCCTGGACATCCTCTCTATCATATCCTCCCAGCTTCAGCAGATAATCATTGATATAGGATATCTTGGTATCCCCGTCTATCACAACAATGCCGTCCCCGGCCTCATCTACCAGACTCCGGTATTTCTCCTCACTCTCACGAAGACGGTTGGCACTTTCCAGCCTATCCGTTATGTCATTGACCACACCAAGAACATGATCCTCACCCTGCCAGGTTATCAAAATATAGGTGATATACAGGTTCCTGTAGACGCCATCCATACGCTGGATACGGGCCACAAAGTCTGCCTTGCCCTTCTCATACATCACCTGGAGTGCATTAAGACCGATACCAGCATCATCTGGGTGAACATTGGAGCCAGCTCTCTTTCCTATCCATTCCTTGGGATCATGGCCCATCATCCTTCCCGAGGCCTCGTTTATGTAAACATATTCGAAATCCTCGTTCAGAACGAAAATGCCTTCTTCCGTATTCTTGAGGATCATGTCCACGAAATCCTTGCTCTCTGCCAGAGCGGCTTCCATCTCGTGCTTGTAAAGGGCTATCTCGATGGATATCTGGAGCTCTCTCGGCTCAAAGGGTTTGATGATATAAGCGTAAGGATCGGTGATCATGGCCCTTTTCAGGGTGGCCTCATCACTGAAGGCGGTGAGATAGATTATCGGTATATCTAGCTCTTTCCGGATAAGATTCGCAGCCTCTATGCCATCCATTTCTCCTTGCAACTGGATGTCCATGAGGATAAGATCTGGAGAGTGCTCCTTGACCAGTTCCACGGCCTTTTCACCAGATGGTGCGATCCCCGGGACCTCATAACCAAGGACCTCCAATCTCCTCTTGATATCATGAGAGACGATACTCTTATCCTCTACTATGATTATCTTCTTTTTGGACTTAGAAGCGCTCATTCCTTTAGTCTCCCCTGGACACTGAATAGGGGATGGTGATTATAAATTTTGTTCCTTCTTTGCTTATCAAGCGAGCATTGCCCCTCATCTCGCAAACAAGGGTATCCACCAACTGCAGGCCAAGGGAATCAAGATTCTTTATGTCAAGTGAGGCTGGCATTCCAATTCCATTGTCCTCGATCGTGAGTATCATAAAATTGCCAGATTCTTCTAATTCCATGCTTATAGAGATCTTTCCCTCAGCTTGGTCTTTGAAAGCATACTTCATGCTATTGGATACCAGCTCATTGACCACCAGGCCACAGGATATGGCAGTGTCCACATCCAGAACAATATCATCCACATTCACATCGATCTTGACAGAATCTGGATTTATCATATATGACATAGCCATGTGATCTACCAGGACCTTAAGGTAGTCATCAAAATCTATATGAGATATATCCGAGGCCATGTATAGTTTCTCATGGATCAATGACATGGATTTCACTCGATTCTGAGTATCCTGCAAGACCTCATAAGGAGATCCACCAACATGCTGACCAGATTGTAGGCTCAATAGACTTGAGATGACCTGAAGATTGTTCTTCACCCGATGATGTATCTCCCTGAGAAGAATATCTTTTTCTTTCAAAGCCCTTTTAGTTTCCCTGACCGCTTTGGCACGCTGTTTATTGCTCCTCTGCAGTTCATTCACCCTCTGCTTCACACCCAAAGATATAAGTGATGTTAAAATAGCCAATACAAGCACAGAACTGACAAATGCCACAGTATTGAAAGCCAGCATATCGGGAATATCTGGGTGTATGATCCTATTTTCAGAAGACAGTTGATTGAATGTTGCAAGATAACTTATAATACTGAGCAGTGCGAACACAAATGAGCTTTTCGGCCCTACCAAAAGGCCAGCTGTGACCACGGATATCGCATACACTAATAACAATGTAAATGAAAGGCCTCGATTGTACATAGCATATGAGGTCATTGCCGTGATACCTATAAGGAAAATATAGATCCCTAAATGGTGGTGGCCTTTCCTGGAGATAAAATAAGAGGACAGAACGGTCAGAGAGACTATGGCAATGACCTGTAATGATATATCATTCAAGGTCGGATGATGTATTGTATTATGGATCAGTAATGCAATAATTCCAGTTAATAAAATTGCACCAAAGCTCAATACCATTATGTGAAATATCCGCGCCTGCTGGGCTTTATATGGATCCTTTATGGGGCTATCAGTCAATTTCTCAATGATCTTGTTCAAACTACATCACCGTATCAATCAAAGAACTTCTCCACCCTGTCGGTCATGGATTTTCTTGGAGAGCCTGTCAATACTCCTTCCATACCCACGAACTTTTCCTCTATAACTATGCCAGCGGATGTGATATCGTACTCCTTGATCTCCTGCTTGTGCTTTGTTCCCCGTAGTTTAAGGATATTGAGGGCCTTTTTCATCTCGGAACCTATCTCCACATATCTCAGCATGATGATACCATCGACTATATTGCTGGATGTTCCCTGGCTCGAAAGATTGGTGATACCCATCAGCTCATCGGTCTCCACTGTCATCAATGAGGTTATATTGTGATTCTTGAACAGGATTATCAATGTGTTCAGGAAGTTCTTGAGCCCCGCTTCATGGCTTATCGATCCATAATCTGAAATAGTATCGATGACCACCCTTTCAACACCCTCCAATGAGCGGCTTATCTCCTGGGCGTGCTTATTTGGATCCAGATCGCCAGAGGTGCTGTGCATTATCTTGACCAGACCCTTCTCCTCGTACCCCTCTAGATCTATGCCAAAACCAGCCGCATTACGCTTTAACTCCATTGGATTCTCCTCGAACCCAATGTAAATTGCCTTTTTGCCATTTCGGGCGGCCTCGTCTATGAATTGGAGAGCCATCGTGGTCTTGCCTGTTCCGGCACTTCCACTTACCAGGATGGCATCGCCCCTGTAATATCCGCCATCGGACATATTGTCCAGACCCTTTATGCCCGTGCTTATCTTGGTATCGGTCTTGGGAATATCTGATATGGGATTCAGGATTGGAAATGCCCTGGCTCCGGCATCCGTGATCTCACATGAATGTTTACCAGAAATAAAATCACTGCCTCTCATCTTCAGGACCTCGATATACCGTCTTCCATTGATGCGGGTTATCCGGATTATAGCGTCGGTGACGAATTCCTCCACCCCAAGGCGAGATAGTCTATCCTGATCATTTATCTCTGTTGTGATTATAGTAGTGATATGCAGGGATTTGAGCTTGGAAACTATTCTAAACAGGGCATTCCTGAATTCTGTCGACTTCTCGTAAAGAAGGCCAAAAGAGGCTATGCCGTCCAATACCAATCTACTGATTCCTTTTTCCCTTACCCAGGTCTCGATTATCTCGATCATTATCTCCACATTGAGCACACTGGAGGCAATATCATCCTTGCCAGCATCCGGAGCAGATAGCTGCCTGATGGTCGATAGATCAAGGAACCATACCTTGTTCTCATTCTCATCCAGGGTCTTACGGAGCCCGCTGGGCAAGGAGTTGATGATATTCGATCTTCCTTCCTCCATGGTTATGAATAGACCCTTCTCTCCAGTCTCTGCCGCATTGTTTATCAGGAATTGAGAGGCAAGAATTGTCTTACCCGCTCCCCCGCATCCACTAAGCAATACTATCGAGTTCTCCACAACGCCCCCCATGGTGATCTCGTCCAATCCCTCTATTCCGGTCTTCACCTTCATACTCATACCTCAATTCCCCTGTCACTGTTCCCATTGCTTTCACTTATTATCCTGCTGGCAATGGTCTCTGCCATGGTTGGTCCAAAGGTTGATGAGAGTATCTTCTTGACACCCTTCATGAAACCATCTGGATCCTTCTTTGGGTCTATATGTTCGAGTAGCTTCCTGAGCTCGGTCTCCAGATCTCTGGCAAGACCCTCGCCCACAGCATCCTCGATTATGGATTCCACCCTATCAGGAAGAGCAGTGATATTGGCCCTTGCCACCATCTCCCTCTCCATGATGATCTCTATGCGCCTGCGTGTGGCATCCCTGATGAAGTCATTGGGCGTGCTGTAAGCCAATTCCGGATGGCCCTCTATGATCTCGCTGACCTGATGCATCATGGCCTTCGATATCCTCACACCGACCCATTTCCTCTCATCCTTCTTTTCCCCGGAAACCATGTGTTTTGACAATAGGTCTTTGAATACTAATATATTTCCTCATTGAATTATTTATGATATTTCACAACATAATTATTATTATAGAAATAACAGAATTATTATAAAACACCAACTAATCATTTATATATTTTTCGGTTTTATTAATTTTTTTGTCAATAGCCAGCCATTAGAATATGACTTAATGAATTTATTAATAGAAATACAAATATAGAAATAGAAACTAATATATACCTCTACTTAAATATAAGCGATGGTGTATAAACTTGAGCGCCAAAACAGCATTGACAAAGAAAGATGAAGCCATCATTAACCATCTCGTGAATACTGGCATGTCTAAAAACATGGCAAAGACGATTGTGGTTTTGGCGGATGGGAAAGAAACGATCTCCGTTACCATAGAGGGGATCACCGCTTTAAGGCAGCCAGAAGTGTCAATCGTCATGCAGGACCTCAGGGTCAAGAAATGGGTTAAGAAGCGCGACATCAAGAAGGAAGGCAAGGGGAGGCCGGTACACGCCTATAAATTGGCGATGCCGTTCGTTAAAATTATTGAAGCCGTAGAGAAAGAAGAAGAGAAGAAAGTCAAAGAGATCCAATCCAATATCGAAAAATTGAAGAAATTGGTCAAGTGACCGATGGATAATTTCGATTAATGGATTGAACAGGATCGAACGACATTTGTCGATCAATTCGGTCTCTTGAGTATCTTTAACTCTCCTTCGGATTCAACAATTGCAGATGTAGCCAGGCCTATGAAAAGGCCATTCTCCACAACGCCAGGGATATTGTTCAGTATAGCTTCCAGCTCGACCGCATTTTCTATCCCATTCTCGCCAAAGGATAGGTCCAATATGTAATTTCCATTATCAGTTATGAATGGTTCAGAATCTCTCATTCTAAGAGCCAGATCCTTGCATAATGGCTTTAATTTTGAAAGGCAAACTTCCAGGCCGAAGGGGACTATCTCCACCGGCAGGGGAGAACGAGTGCCCAGTTTCTTCACTATCTTTCGCTCGTCCGCAATGATTATTTCCTGTTTCGACACACAGGCCACTATCTTTTCACGAAGTAATGCGCCTCCAAGTCCCTTGATCAAATTCAGGTCGGGGTCGATCTCATCCGCGCCATCTATCGTGATATCTATAACAGTATGAGTATCCAGAGTTACCAATGGAATGCCGACCTTGATGGCCTGCTCCTCGGATGCCTTGGATGTTGGTATGGCCTTTATGTTCAGACCATTGGCCACCATCTCGCCCAGCTTGTTTATCGTGTAATAAGCCGTGGAGCCAGTGCCCAGGCCCACTATCATACCGTCCTTAACGAACTCTGCGGCCTTTTCTCCGACCAGCTTTTTGGCCTGTTCTGGATCTAATGTCATTGTGGACCCATAATACATCAATGAGGATATATTTTGCTGTGAGGGTAGGTTTGTTGTATGGGGTGTGGCGGGAGCGATAAGCTAGCGGGCATTTCATCAGCAGAGCATCGACTCTTTGAACATGCCCCGCCTGA
>JAGLQE010000404.1 GCA_023137005.1 Thermoplasmata archaeon | reverse complement strand
GCTTGATGTTCGTGAGTATGGCCTCAAGTTGGTTCTTGGCTGTTTCATTCGTCTCCCTGGCATGGGCTTCCTCTATCTTCTTTAATACATCTGGTGGAAGCTCGATCACTCCGTCCCTCATGCCCTTCACAAGGGCTTCCAGTATCTTATTTTCATCAAACATCACGCATCACTCCTAACTAATGGTATTGTCAAACTGCCAGCTGGCATTATCACAAGGGTGGGTTCTCTTCCCTTTCCCCGCATTTCCAATATTGCGCCATCCAGTGCCTCCTGCACGGATGCAAATGGCTTGAGATGGGCCTTGTTCATTGTTTCAAATGGTAGGTCCGTGACACCGTAGATGCTCGCCCAGGTTCCTATCTGCGCCATCTTGGCCGCCTTGTGATATCCAAGCTTGTATTCTCCGGCTATCTTCTCCATTATCTCTTCTGGAGTGCTAGCACTTCCAAGCAGGTCGAGGAAGGCTTCTTCTCCCACACCCTTTCTGCATTTGGATACCATGATCGTCACACCGCCATCCTTCAGGGCCAGCTTGCTATTGTCCAGCGCCTTCTGGCTCTGATACAGGTCAATATCCATGGGGTATGGGGCCACCGAGATAACGATATCCGCCTTCTTGTCCAGGGGCACGCAAAATACCTCATTCGCCCTTTCGATCGCGGCATCAAAACTCTGGAAAAGATCGCCCGCGGTTACCGCGTAAATGTCATGGCTGCCTGTGAGAACGGTTTGAATTGAGAATACGTTAATGTCAGTAAGTACATTCATCGCATCTATCATGTCCTCGTGGACGGGATTTCCCTCAAGTGCGAGGGAACGTGCCGAATCACTCAGAGCCGCCTTGTGATTCATCTCGATGGTCTTGTAAGAAGCAACTCCAGGCAGGAAGGCCTTTCGACCCCCAGTGTAGCCTGCGAAATAATGGGGCTCCACACTCCCGATGACCAATACATTGCCGATCTCTGGCACTATCTTGTTCAGGTACATCTCCGTACCATTCGTGGACTTGCCCAGATACACCATGTCCTCATCAATTCTAGCATCGTGGGCGATTATCTTGTCCTTCACCTCATCGTACAGGTCCCCGAAGATGAACTCGTACTCTTCATCGGTGGGTGCACGATGAACGCCCGTTGCCACAATGTATGTGACGTCTGGATGGGCTGTCAGATCATCGTGAAGGAGCTCCAGGACCTTCCTCGTGGGGGTGGGCCTTGTAGCATCATTGACGATCACCAACAATCGCTCGGCCTTGCCCGCGAAATCCGAGAAGGGCTCGGAACCAACTGGATTGGCCAGTGCATGATCCAGCACCTTGGCCTCATCCTGAACTTCAACAGAATTGGGCATCAGCACGGTATGTGGTAAGTCAAAATCTATCTCAACACTCTCTTTTCCATATGGGATATTGAATTTCATTTTATTTCTCCCTTGGCCCAAGTTTGACATTCGGTACCCATGGCAGAAGAAGCGTTTGACCGATCAAACGCTGAAATGTCAAATTTGGGCTATGGAATGGGGAAGGATACGGGATTAATAAAATTATCATATCTATTAATTCTATATTATAAGAATATCATGCGTTAATTATATATCATTATCAGGGTTAACTTTAGGCTATCGAATGGGAGCATGGCTCCCACAGATACGAGGATGATAAAATGTCCGAGGAAATGTTCAGGGAATTAAAAGAGCTTTTGGGAGATAACTTCACGACCAGCACGGCAGCTAGATATGCCTACTCGTCGGATGCCAGCATATACAGGGCCATGCCCGATGCCGTTGCAAGGCCGATGAACACAGAGGAAGTGTCCAAGATAGTCAAGCTGGCCAACAA
>JAGLQE010000403.1 GCA_023137005.1 Thermoplasmata archaeon | reverse complement strand
TGCTCACATAAAGGCCCTGCTCACCGTTCTCAATGCCGTGCATCAAGAACTGTATGGCAAAGGTCGTTTTTCCAGTACCGCTTGAACCGACTATCGCGACGACGGTATTGTCCCTCATACCGCCTTCCATCAGCTGGTCAAGCCCAAATATTCCTGTCTTTATTCTTTCCATTCTCAACCCTCCTGGTCTTCATCTGTTTTAATAGATCTTGATATTAATTCTGCAAAGCTCGTACTCTTCTTGGCCTCATCTGAAAGATTCACTATGGCCCCATCACTGATATCCTCCACAACAGGTTCTTTCCTGTTCGTCTCGAGGAAGGCCTCGGCAAAGGATGTGGAAGTGGATATCGCCTGGCTGATCTCGGACATGTCCTTCCATGGTGGTGGGAAATCATCGTCATCATCATCCGCCCGCCTGCCGTATTTGTGATAGGTCTCTCCTATCTCCGTGACCTTGCCGGCATCGTCCACTATATGGTATCTTTTTAAGATCTCTAATTTGTATTTCAATTCCTCGTCATGCAATCCGATATTATCGGCTATCGTGGGCAGATCGTTCTTCTCCAGAAGATTGGTGATGATGTCCCGATCCCCTTTATCCAGCACATGATGATATACTGCCAATGGCTGCATGGTTATGGAGAACTCGCAGGCCTGATTGCCTTCGTTCATGCATTTGATCTCCTCCGCATTGCCCGGAATTCCAAGGTCCTTCTCGAAGAATTGCTGGATCGCCTCGGTGGTCAGGTAACACACCTTCTTGTTCTTGACATTGGGATACAAACGGCTTACCGTCGAGTCCGGTATCGTGAACATGTAATTGAATATGTCATTCTTGGTCAACTGCAGGGTGCCAAGGTCCACCTTGCTGAATAGTACCTTCATGAACTGGAATAGAGGGGTGCTACTAGCCTCTTCAACAGTCGTGCATTTCATGAATTTCCGAATTTCTTTAGGAGGGATCTGGGATGTCTTTATCGCACTGCTGATAGCGGATTCCAATTTATTCAGGGTGCCCAGAGCGCTCATAGCCTCGGCAAAACTACCAAAATCATTGGTATCGGACATCTTATTCCTCCAATCCCAGGAATTCTCTCTCGTCCTTGGTCAACATATCATTGCCATTTGGGCCTATATCCCCATTCTTATGCAATATATTCTCCTTCCTAGCCTTCTCGATGAGCTCCTCCACCTTCTCCTCTTCCACGCCCATCAATTTCTTAAGTATGTGAGGCTCGCGTACTCCAATGGCCCATAATTTCAAAAGAGCTTTCATCTCATTGCCATGTATCCTTCCCGATATGTAAGGTAGGAGAAAATGTCTTAGAGCCAATAAACGCTCGGCATGTTCTCCCGAGATGGTGACATCGAAAGACGGGATCTTGAACTTGAGCTTCAATGGCTCCTCCCTGATAATGGAAATATTGTCCAGATCCTTGACAGGTAGTTCGTACCACGTTGTGCCATCCGTTAAGAAAAGACCGGATAGTGACAGGTAGAGCCCTCCTTTCTTCCAAATAATATTAGCCTTGAAATTATCTGTTTTTTGATTGATGATGAACTCCACATCTTCATATTTTTGCGCTTTCATCCTATCGCCTTCTGAATTTTGTGAATTTCTCTGATCTCAAGAAATTCATAATATTCCGGGTGCGGGACCTTGTAGTTCGCACAGTCCCCGAGACCAAGAATATTGGTCATTCTATTACTTATTCCG
>JAGLQE010000402.1 GCA_023137005.1 Thermoplasmata archaeon | reverse complement strand
AGCTTAACAAAACTCAAGAGTACATATATCAGCAATTAGAACTCAAGAAACTCTATTGATCTAACTCTTCTCAAAATAGGTTTCAATTATCTTTTTCTGACCCCGTCTCAGGATCTCGGAAAGGGTGGCGGTTGAAACCTCGAACATCTCGGCCAGTTCCTTCACTCCGATCCTCTTTGGGAAGTCATAATACCCGCGATCATAGGCGGTCTTGACTATCTTTTCCTGGCGTTCGGTGAGAAGTTCATCCTCCTTGATGCTGGTAAGTTTGATCAATTTGGGCTGGGCCTCATTCTCCTCCAGGGATTTTATGAGCTTCTGGAGACCGGATCTGTCATTAGCGATGAGCAGCCATTCTATTCGGCCATCGGGCATTGTCTTGGAAGTTATTTTGAAGACATCGGATTCCATGAGGCTGCGGCAACCGAAACACATCTTTGTTTTGACGATACCCATTACTTTTCTATCATCAATGGTCTCAAAGCTGACCTCATTAACTCCATCCAGACCCTCAAGATAATCTATGATCGTGTCCAGATTCTCGTTTCCCAGCTTCATCTCAATTAGGTGCTGGGCTCCATTATCTCCATATGGGATCAGATCCATCACCCTTATCTCGACCGAGAACTTATCTATGACCGTGGCAATCCAGATATTTGGAAGTTTTACGGATAATACTGCTTCTATCATGTTCCTCGTTCCTTTTTCAATTCTAGCATTGAGTAGGTAATACTTATATATAATTCTTAACTTTAACTATAATGTAGAATTTGCAATATCCATAAGGCTTGAAGGTCATTATGTCTTTTTGGGCTCTTTCTGGTCCATTTAGGCATCTGGGTATGAGCAAGATACAATCGAAAGGGTTAATTATAAAATCATATTATACCCGACTCTAACCTTCATTGGTGGTAGTGAAAATGCAGAAGAAAAATCGTTCTGAACAGGACAGTGCTGAAGAAAAGTACAGTGCCCTCGTGGAAAAGAGGAATGAGCTCAATCAGCAGGCACGAGAGTTCGCAGAAGCCCGAAATTCCCTGAATTCCGAGAGGAGAAGGATACTGGACGAGTCCAAAGACCTGAGAGATGATCGCAAGAAGATGGTAGACAAGATGAGGGCGCACAAGAAAAGGCGCAATACCTACCAGGATAAGGCGAAGGCTCTCATAGAAAAGAAGAAGAAGAGCAAGGGCAAGGTTCCAGAGGGTCTCAATACCCAGATATCGACCACCAGGGAAGAAGTTGACTCCATGGACCTAAAGCAGCAGACCGTGCCAATGACGGTACAGGCCGAAAATACCCTTCTGGACGAACTAAAGTCCAAGAAGACCATGCTGAAGGATCTGGAATCGGTCAAAGAAGAGGAAAACAAGATACTGGATGATATCAAAAAGACCGATCTCTCCATTAATGAACTGTTCGAACTTGCAGATGATGAGCACAAGAAAGTTGTCGAATACTCCAAGAAGGCCGATGCCATTCACGAGACCATAAGCACAACCATGAAATCCATATCACATCTTATCGCAGAGGCCAATAAGAACCACGAGGCCTATGTCGTTATAAAGGAAAAGGCTGATGGCTACCATGAAAAATCACAGGAGATGCGCAAGAAGCTCATGGCCATCAGAAATGAGAAGAGAGATGAAGCTAGAGCTGGAAAGAAATTGGTCAGTGACCACAATAAGGATGTCAAGAAACAAATGGGTAGTGATAAAGATCTGGATGATGCTGCTGATGATGCACTCCAGCTACTTCTCAAGAAGGGCAAGGTCGAGTTTTAATGACCCAGAACCTGAAGGCAGTTATCCTTGCCGGTGGTATTGGAAAACGGTTGAGACCACTTACCGAACACAGGCCCAAACCCCTTATCCCCGTGGCTGGCAGACCATGTATTGATTTTGTCATACGTTCACTTGTCAAAGGTGGCTTTACTGAAATAATCGTCACGACTGGCTATCTCTCCGATAGGCTCATTAAGAGCATCGGGGACGGGTCCAAATACGGGGCAACCATCCTTTACTCTTTTGAAGAGGAACCAGCTGGAACCGCAGGAGC
>JAGLQE010000401.1 GCA_023137005.1 Thermoplasmata archaeon | reverse complement strand
ACTGAGTTTGGAACAAATACTAGTGTCAGCGATATAATAGATTTCGTATTAGTTCGGAACAAATATCATTCAGGCCATTAGCCTCATCGTCATCGAACAAAACATTTATTAGGCTTTGAACAATCAGGGATTTGTTCATATGTCAAATAGGAAATTGCAGCCAGAGATCGCCATGTACATGAGGCGCATAGGCGATATGAGGGAGAACCGCAAGCACGGAAGGGCGGTCCAACTTTGTGACATGGCACTTGAACATGAGCCAGATCAAGCTCTCAGGAACGTTATTCTTAATTTCCGGGCGGATTCCCTTTTCAGAATAGGGCGAAGGATAGAGAGCACGGAGCTCATTGACGAGGCCCGTAGAGAATTTGCAGGTGTTTTAGAATCAGACTCCGATGACTACCTGGCCCAGAGAGGATTGGAAGAGATCAACTTCTATCAATATTAATTTAATATTACTCCAAACACCTTTTATCCACCATCGCATTCACCAGTATTGATGATCATAGGTATTTTGGCTATTCAGGGAGCTGTATCCGAGCATGCCGATGCTTTCCAGCGTGCCTTAAGATCTCGAGGCATAGCCGGTGAGACCAGGCTTATCAGGACCCTGGAAAGTCTGGAAGGAATAGATGGGCTGGCAATTCCTGGTGGCGAAAGCTCCACCATCTCGGCACAGATGAACAGGCTGGGCATGGACACGAGGATATGCCAAATGGTCGAGGAAGGATTGCCCGTCCTTGGGACCTGTGCGGGAACCATATTGCTGGCCAGAAGATTGGAATCCGATGGAGAAGAGGTGACCAATCCACTGGGCCTCATGGACATCACTGTCAGGAGAAATGCCTTTGGCAGGCAGAAGGAATCCTTCGAGCATGATATCCAGATAGATGGGATAGATGGGAATTACAGAGCGATCTTCATCCGGGCACCGATGATCATTGGCCTTGGCGAAGGAGTTGTATCATTGGCCAAGCTAGGAGAAGAGACCATCATAGCCAAGCAAGGCAATATGCTGGCCATGGTCTTTCACCCGGAATTGACAATGGACACAAGGGTCCATGAAATGTTCATCGATATTGTTTTGAAAAGATGAATTAGTAAGATATACCAATAGTTCATTCTCATTTATGATAACATGATAACAAATGTTAATAATTCATATATAGGAGATTGGCATAATCCTCCGAGTTAACCTGCGAACTCCAATGGCCCAAAGTGAGGGGGCAATGGGATCATCGTGGACAAGGGAGGCTGAACAATGTACGAAATTATTAGCATGAAAGAATTGGTTCCAAGCATATTTGAGGCAATCGTCAAGGCCCCGGAAATGGCAAAGAAGGCCAAGGCCGGCGAGTTCCTGATAGTCATGGCCGATGAGAAGGGTGAGAGGATCCCTCTGACAATAGCGGATTACGATAGAGAAGCAGGTACGATCACCATAGTCTTCATGACCATTGGCACATCCACCTACAAGCTGGCGAAGATGAAGGCAGGAGATTCCTACTATGCCCTTGTTGGACCCCTGGGTCACGCATCCGAGGTCAAGGATTACGGAACAGTGATCTGCGTGGCTGGAGGAGTGGGAACGGCTCCGATATACCCCATCGCCAGAGCGATGAAGGAAGCTGGCAATAAGATCATCACCATCCAGGGAGCGAGGACCAAGGACCTCATATTCTGGGAAGAGATGATGGCCTCTGTAAGTGACGAGCACATAATCATGACCGATGATGGCACCTATGGCCGCAAGGGCCTGGTGACCGAACCACTGAAGGAGATTCTCGAGAGGGATGGGGACGGTATCGGCATCATATACGCCATCGGCCCAATACCGATGATGAAATTTTCTGCATTGACATCCAAGCCATTTGGCAATCTGACCATGGTCAGCCTGAACTCCATCATGGTCGATGGAACTGGAATGTGTGGCGGATGTCGTTGCAATGTTGGAGAGGAGACGAAGTTCACCTGCGTCGATGGGCCAGAGTTCGATGGCCACAAGGTGGATTGGGGCTTGCTCATGGATCGCCAGAGGATCTACCTGGATCAGGAAAAAGAGGCACTTGACAAATATATGAAGGAGGTGGAATAGATGGGAGAGGAAGTTGTGAAGAAACCCAAGAGAAAAGAGAGAATGCCAATGCCCGAGCAGGACCCGAAGGTCCGTGCCACCAATTTTGAGGAAGTTCCACTTGGCTACACTCCCGAGATGGCCATAGAGGAGGCTATCAGATGCGCCCAATGTAAAGTACCGGCCTGTGTCTGTGGTTGCCCGGTCAATATCAATATTCCAGCCTTCATATTGGAAATAGCTGAAGGCAATTTCGCCGCGGCTGCCAGAAAGATCAAGGAGACCAATGCTCTCCCAGCCGTGTGTGGACGTGTATGTCCGCAGGAAAGCCAGTGCGAGGAACAATGCGTGTACAACCGCATGGGAAGGGCCATCTGCATCGGTAGATTAGAGAGGTTCGCGGCTGATTATGAGAGGGAGAACGACCTTGTCGAGATCCCAGAAAAGCCAGCTCAGAACGGAAAGAGGATCGCGGTTGTTGGCTCGGGCCCATCGGGCTTGACGGTTGCCGGAGATCTCATTCTACTAGGATACGAAGTTACGATATTCGAGGCCTTCCACAAGCCTGGCGGTGTTCTGATGTACGGAATTCCGGAATTCAGACTGCCAAAGGACATCGTGGAAGCCGAGGTCAATTACCTGGTACAACTGGGTGTCAAGATAGACTATAACACGATAGTGGGAAAGTCCATCAAGGTCGACGAGCTCATCGAACAGGGCTACGATGCCGTGTTCATAGGTGTCGGGGCTGGATTGCCCAAGTTCCTGGGATTGCCCGGGGAGAACCTGGGTGGCGTGCTCAGTGCCAATGAATACCTCACACGAAGCAATCTCATGAAGGCCTACAGGTTCCCGGAATATGACACACCGATCATAACTGGAAATAGGGTGTGTGTCATAGGCGGCGGGAACGTGGCCATGGATTCAGCCAGGACCGCAGTCAGGTTGGGTGCAGATACCTATATCGTTTACCGGAGAGCCAGGGAGCAGATGCCTGCTAGGAGCGAGGAGATCCACCATGCAGAGGAAGAAGGTGTGAAGATGATGCTACTTACCAATCCCGAAGAAATACTGGGTGACGAGAATAATATGGTAAGGGCCATGAAGTGCATCAAGATGGAGCTGGGAGAGCCAGACGAATCAGGCAGATCAAGACCAGTACCCATTGCAGGCTCGGAGCATGAGATCGAGTTCGACGTGGTCATCAATGCCATTGGAGCCAATGCCAATCCACTTCTTACGAAAAGCACACCCGGACTGGAGCTTAACAAATGGGGATACGTTGTGGCTGATGAGTATGGAAAAACCACCAAGGACAAGGTCTGGGCCGGTGGCGACATAGTCACTGGAATGGCGACCGTCATAGAGGCCATGGGGGCCGGAAGGATGGCGGCCATGGACATTCACGAGAAGGTGATGGGAGTACCGAAGAACAAGGATCCCAGCCCCGAAGCATTGCCTGATGATATGGAATGCGCCCTGCCCTCGGGAAAACAGCCCTAGGAGGATCTGAATATGATATATCCCGAATATTCAGCCATCAAGGTCGAGGTGGATGAAGGCATAGCTATCATCACCTTGAACAGGCCGGAGAAGATGAATGCCTTCAATGACCTGCTTTCCGGAGAACTGGACGACACTTTTGCGATAATGGAGAAGGATGATGATGTCAAAGTTATCATTCTAACCGGAAGCGGCAAGGCCTTCTGTGCCGGAGGGGATGTCAAGGCGATGGCCGAGGCAAAGGATCCAACCGAGTTCCTGGCAGGATTGGCCAATGGCATCCACCGCCCCATCATGAGGATGTGGAACATGGAAAAGGCCATCATCTGCGCGGTCAATGGCCATGCTGTGGGAGCAGGTTGCGGGCTGGCAATGGCTTGTGATATTCGGATCGCCTCCAAGAAAGCCAAATTCAATATGGGCTTCATGAAGATCGGACTGGCACCTGGCTGCGGAACTTACTTTTTGCCAAAGCTGGTCGGGAGAGCCAAGGCCGCGGAGCTGATATTCCTGAGCGAGACCATCGATGCCAAGGAAGCCGAAAAAATAGGACTGGTGAACATGGTGGTGGATGATGACGAGCTCATGAAAAAGACAATGAAGATGGCGCGCAGGATAGAGCAGGGGCCAACCCTGGCAATAGGCCGGGCCAAGTCCCTTCTAAGGGTGAGCGATCGATCCACTTTGATGGAACATTTTGATGCCGAGCGACATATGATATCCATTTCCGGCGAGACCGAGGACTTCAAGGAGGGTGTGAATGCCTTCCTGGAAAAGCGCAAACCGAAGTTCCAGGGGAAGTAGCTGGCATTTCCTCTTTGAACTAATACCCCAGCACAGCGCTCACACTAATACATAGAATATAATAAACGAGCCTGAAACCAAATTATCGGCTTCTGCTCTCTTTTGCCTTGGGCCTGAGCTTGCTATAGCCACACTTCCTGCATTTTGTGGCCTTCATCGGATTGCCAGCATCGCATTTCATGCATATCTTCTTGTTTAGGAGCCTTGCCTCTGCCTCTGGAAATCTCGCCATTTTAATACACCCAATTGTTTGAACTAAGCGCGCAAGGATTATGGACGGCCTATTAAATGATTATGGTCAATATAGAGTATATAGGGGTAATATTCACCTTGCCTGCTTTCCCACCGTGACCATGAAGGCCAGCAGGGCCTCGATCTGGATGCGGGGATTACTTCCCTCGATTATCCTGAACTCGGTCTCGCCGATCTTCTCTATGACCATTATCTTGATGCGCTCGTCAGTGTCCACGTCAAAGATGTTCCTGTGGATCTGGTAAACGATATCCTGTCCTGATAATCCATAGTTGATTAGAAGGGTGTCCAGGAGGTTCCTGGCCTCGATGAACTTACCATCCAGTGCCAGCTCCAGCATCTTCTTCAGTTCCTGAGGCCTGCCGGTCGAGCTGGTCTTGTAGACAGCTTCCGAATCGATCTTGACACCTAGAGAGGCAGATACCTGCATGATATTGGTGGCTCGCCTAAGGTCTCCCCGGGCTACATAGAGCAGGGCGTCCATGCCGTCCTCCGAGACCTCCAGTTTCTCGCTCACCGCTATTCTGCGGAGATACTTCTTGACCTCATCGGCATTCAGGGATTTGAATCTGAAGACCGCGCACCGCGATTGGATGGGATCGATGATCTTGGATGAATAATTACAGGATAAAATGAAGCGGCAGGTATTGGTATATTTTTCCATGGTCCTGCGCAAGGCGGCCTGTGCATCCGAGGTCAGAGAATCGGCCTCATCCAGGAATATGACCTTGAATGGAGTATCAGCTATGGGGGCTGTCCTGGCAAAGGATTTTATCTTGTTCCTGACAACATCTATACCCCTCTCATCCGAGGCATTGAGCTCATGAAAATTGATCTTCCAATTATCCCCGAACATCTCCTTTGTCAGGGCGAGGGCGGATGTGGTCTTACCTGTGCCAGCAGGGCCTGCGAACATTAAATGCGGCATATTCATTGTCTTGACATAGCTCTTGAGTCTCTCGACAACACCATCCTGGCCGACGATCTCGTCCAGGGTCTTGGGGCGGTATTTCTCAACCCAAACCTCATTCATATTAAAAACCTCAGGCAACGATGTCCTTGAACTGCTGTTCGTCCTTGACAGCCTCGAAGGCCTCTTCCTCCATGGCCCTCTCCTTGAAGTCCGCGTCAATTCCAACGGCGCGTGTGAGGAATGGATATATCAAATTGGCATTGCCCTTACGGGCCTCGGCACATGCCTTATAATACCAGGCTGCAGGATTGTCCATATCCCTCTTGACCACATTGTTGAGAGTATTGACCGCTTCATCGAATTGGCCGTCCCAGTAAAGTGATGCGCCCTTTGTCAGGTAGGCTGTGACATCCTCCTCATCCATGGCTATCAGCTGGTCGAAAACAGCGACCGCATCAGCATACCTCTTCATACTGTAGAGGACCGCGGCCTTATTATGAAGATTGTCAGCATCCTCGGGTTTCATCTGGGCAAGTTTATCAAAGCATTCCAATGCCTTCTCATAGTCCTCTCCCTCGAAGTACTCTTCACCCTTGGCCAGAAGCTCATCCTCGGTCATCGGGGCTTCCTCGGCCGGGGTTTCATCAACAGGTTCTGACTCCGGCTCGGCCATGGGTTCTGGTTCTGGTTCCGGCTCTGCCTCAGCCACTGGTTCTTCAATAACTGGCTCGGGTTCAGGAACAGGTTCCTCAATTACTGGCTCGGGTTCAGCTATTACTTCGGGTTCCGGCTCTGCCTCGACCACAGGTTCTGGTTCGGCCTCAATTACTGGTTCCGGCTCCGCCTCGACAACTGGCTCGGGTTCAGATTCTGGAGTTGGCTCGGGTTCATCCTCGATACCAAGCTTCTCCTTGGCATGGACATTTTCCGGGTCCAGATCTAGTACTTTCTTGTAATTTGAATCATCGGATGTAAGATGACCAAGACGCAGGTAACATTCCACTGCCTCATCGGTCGCGTTCTTTGCCTCCAGGAGCTCGGCCTTCTTCTTCCATAGTTCGACATCCGTGGGATCCTTGCGAAGGGCTTCGTCGATCCCTTCCACAGTGTTCAGGTCTGGGGGAACCTCTCCTCCCAGTTTTGAAACGTAATCCGCTTTGCGAGATGGGTTGACCTCTATCAACTTTTGATATGTCTCTTTGGCCTCTTCATCCCTACCATCCAGGGTGAGTGCCTCGGCCTTATTCTCCAATGCCTCGACACTGTTCGGATATCTCTTCAAGACCTCGCTGAAGCACATTACTGCATAGTTCAACATGGTCTTATTGCTCAGGTGGACCATTCCCCTGCTCAACCAGGCATCCACATTATCCGGCATGAGTTGTGTGGCCTTGTCAAAACATTCTATGGCACGGTCCGGCTCTCCGGTCTCAAATAGACCATGACCAGTTCTTGTAAAAAGTTCTGAAAATTCATCGGGATCCTCGGTAACTTTCTCTTCCCTGTAGAGGTATCTGTGGGCTCGTCTATATTCGGAGGCGGATTTTTCGGTATTGCCATTCTTGAGGTATGTATCGGCGTCGGATAGTATCTGCTCTATCTCCGTTACTACCTTGCTTTTCTTAGATTTCTTACCTCCAAAAAGGGCCATATCTTATCCTCCTTTACTCGTATACTATACTATACAGACTTCCATGATAATTACATGAATGGTTATAAATCCTTCGACCAAAGTGCCAATCATTGAAAATATTTGAATTAGCAACATGAATTTTCCTGCTCAGACATAGAAACAAGCACAAATCATATAAATGGGGAGTGTTTCCCTGTGCCATCGAGGATGTCCAATGAAGAGAGGTTCAAGAGTCTGGAAAAAAAGGGGCAATCAGCGCTGGAAATGGAGAAAGAAGAAAATGCGGCGCAGAAAGCGAGCCCAGAAGATGAGAAACAAATAGTCTAGGCTATGCCCTCCTAAATGGGAGTATGGGGTAACACGGTATCCTCATGGGCTCCAGTTACAGGAATGATTTCCATCGGGTATTCTGAGTGGTTTGAAGACGTTCTAACTGCAGTGATGAATAACTGGAGCGATGACCCGTAGATGGTCTTTGCAGAAGAATGAATTATGGCTCCGCCAAAATTCATTCCTGCGGCAGATACCCGTTGATCTGGGTTCAAAATCAAATGTCTGGTTCAAGGACATTTGACTGGAATTCCCAGTGCTCCCACTTGTTTTTTTTAAATGTATAGCGGAGGCTATCTTCGAAGAAGATAACGGAGCTTTACATTTGTTTAAAATGTATAACTTGTTTTACATTTATTTTATGACCGACATAGTTCGGTCATGCGATGATTGGCGAAGCTCAATTATTCGAACTGTATAGCGGAGCCCTAACCACTTGAGGTTAGACATGCTTAAATAATTCATATCAGATATTGGAATGTAGCATTCGGCGGGTAAGAGCAATGGAAGGCATAGATGATATTCACGAAGAGGTTGAAAAACCTCCAATTAACAAAAAGGAAAAATGGTTAATGATCTCCGTTGTTATTTTAGTTGTAATAATTGTTATTTCATCATTAAGCTGGCTATTTATCTTTAGACCGATTTCGATAGAGGAGCTATGTGATAATAGGTTTGAAGCAGGTGATGTCGTAAGTTTATCTGGAACGATCACCAATATAACAAAACACAAAACAAATTATGGAACCTTCTCAGTATTGACCCTTGATGATTTCAAACTATTCCAAATCGCAGTAAATGAAAGCGACTATCAAATTGGAGATAAATACAACACGGAACTTAGATTTCAGGAATACACCTTTAATGGAAATAAAGTGATCAGTGCTCCAGAACTAATACACTCTTACATGATATTGCCGTCTGGTATAGGTGTGGTTATGGATGCAGTGGCTTATGTTAGTGGCTTCTACTTTAACCTCACTTCCAACAATAATGGTGTTATTGAGTATACGATCATACAATCAAATACCAGTCATCCTTTATCTGACTTTAACCTATCTCTAAGGAAAGGACAGGATTTTGAAACCAACTACACCCATTCAAATATTGATTTTCCTCTCCTTTTTGCTTATGAATATGTATCAATCGTAGGCGATTATGATAGAGAATGTGAGATCGATTCTATGTCCTCTCTTGAGAACGGAACTTCGGACAATGGCATGGTAGAATTCATTGATGTGAATTCTGATGGACTGCTAGGTACGGATGATATTTTCCGAGTGCATATAGAACCAACCCTGAATGAATACACAATTGAAACTTATCAACTAACTCTTGGTGATGGATTTACATCAGGCGATTTCCCTGGTGGTGGCAAATACATAATAAACTGGTATGATGGCGCATATCAAAATAATTTTGATCAAGATACATTAGGCTCCAACCCCTAATCGATGTTCTTTGAGAATACTAGCCGAAGCCTACCAATAATATCACCCCTTTTTCCTCAAAACCACA
>JAGLQE010000400.1 GCA_023137005.1 Thermoplasmata archaeon | reverse complement strand
AAGCCTCGTGGGCGCATATCTTGTCGATATCCTCGGCCCCGGGCATGCCCAATGCCATCACGATATCGCAATTCTTTTCCTCAAATAGTATCTTGCAGGCCACTGGCAGGTCCTTGACCCCTGGAACAGTATAACGCTCGGTGACGAAGCCCGTGCCGGTCTTTTTCAGCTCATCAATGGCGATGGAACCCATATTCACCCTGGAGAATGTTGTATCCGCGATCCCGATGCGCTTCATATGTCATCCCCCCGTTTGCCGCCTTTCTCGACCTCTTCCATTCTCTTTTGGAATACGTGCCAGTCAATCACTTTTCTGATTATCTTTCGTGTGCCATTGAGATCATGGTCGATCCTTTCCAATCGGACCACCTTGACATCCAGCCCCAGCTTGGCAAGATCCGTTTCTATTTTATCTGGTTCATGCTGCTGATCATGGCCTATGGCAATGATATCAGGTTTTATTTCGAGGACGACCTTGTACATATCTCCCTCATATCCCAGCATCGCATTGTCCACGGGCTTAAGTGCCTGGACCATTCTCAAACGCAGGTCTTCGGGGTTTATGGGCTCATGCTTTCTTGCCCTGGCGGTATTATCAGTTGCCACAACCACGTAGAGCTCGTCTCCCAGTGCCCTGGCCTCTTCCAGATAGAATAAGTGTCCTGGATGCAGGATGTCGAATACTCCGGATGTCATCACTCTGACCATGTGTTCCATTCCTCGATGATCTGTATCCCATCAAGATATACAAATCCATTGTCCTTGGCATATTTCATTGCCTCGGGTCGCTGAAGCGCGCGCCCATCGTCTCCCATCATCTCGCAGATGGTGGCAGACGGCGACAATTCTGCCATCATGCAAAGCACGGTCGCCAGTTCGGTATGACCCTTGCGATTGTCAAGAAGTCCCTTTGCGGATCTCAATAGGTGAAGATGTCCAGGTGTTCTGAAACGGGAAGTGAACTCATCCACTCCCTTTCCTTCTGGCACCTCACCATTCTGGATCATTCCAACAAGCTTCCCGAACTCCGCGGCTGTCATGGACCTGTCATTATCAGTTATGCCAGTGTAGTTATCCAGGTGATTGATAGTGAGGGAAAAAGCTGATTTGGTATCATAGGGCAGGTGGTCGGGTATCATCTTCTCCAGAAGAGGCATTTCGGCTTTAGCTCCCCTGTAAACATCCACCATGAAAGGCAATCCCATCTTCTCGGCGATCTCGTCGGTCACTGTCGAGCATATCAGTCCGCCACCATCCTTGCGCAATCGCATGATGTCCACGGGTTTCATGAACTGAGTGACCATGACTATATCGGTCTCTTCTTCTCTACCATCAGCATCGTAGATGAATACTGGCTCGCCCTTTTTGAGGGCTTCGATGGCCAGTACGATGTCTTTATTCTTTATCAGAGTCATATGATCATCCCAGATTGTGGAATATATTAATGGGTTTGTATCTACTAAATTATTGGTATGTACTGAAAAATTAGTAATCGAGCATAGGCCATCCGATCAATGAGTCCGATATCCAAGCCCGATAATGTATATCTCCGAGCTCTGGTTCCTGGAGGCTATGGGCGAGTGCCTTTTCGACATCCTGAACTTCCTCTTGATCTGCTGAAAGAATTCGTGGGTCATATCCCCATCGAACACCTTTACAATATACCCTCCACCGGGCTTGAGATATTCCTCGGCAAATTTGAGAGATAATTCAGCCAGTTCTATCGAACGGGCATGGTCCGTGCTGTAATTTCCACTTATCTTGGGCGACATATCCGAGACCACGAGATTGACCTTTCTATCTTTTATCCTGATCTCTCCCGCATCCTCGCCAAAGAGAATGTCATTCACTTCTTTTTTCACCCTTGGCAATCGGGCATCCCCACGTATCAGATGAACACCCTTGAGAGGCTCAATGGGTTTGAGATCGATACCTATGACCAAGCCTTCCTCACCGACAAGTTGTTTGGCAGCCTGGCACCAGCCCCCGGGATTGGCTCCCAGGTCAATAACGACATCTCCTTCCTTGAAGATACTGTATCTCTCGCTCATCTGAAGGAGCTTGAAGGCCGCTCTACTACGGTAATTCTCGGATTTAGCCCTATGATAATAATGATCCTGTCTTCTTCCGGCCTGCCAGTTCTTTGACAATTTATTCAGACCCCCAGTTTCATTTGTTTGGTGTCGATGACCAGGCGGGTTGCCATGAACTTATTGATCACCAGGAACTGAAGCATGTCATTGAATTCCTCAGAATGATCACGAGTGGACTTGTAGGCCGGGTCATTGTACCGTGTTTTGAGACCACGCTTTCCCAGGACCTTCTTCACCTCGCTTCTTTCCTCGCTGGTCACTTTCTTCACTCCACTGCCAACACTCATTCCCATTCCAGTTCTCTCCACTTCCTCCAGGAAAATAGGTCGCTTGAATATCCTCTGAAGACTGTACACGGCCAGGGCAATACCATCCTCCTGTGATAAACCTAACTGACCGCAATATGTGCCCACAGCCTCGAAGATGTTCTGATCTGTCTTGGCAGGCATGGAATATACCTTTGAGGGGGGGATGTCCTTGGCTTTTAACACATTGAGATCTTCGAGAGCTCGCAGGTAGCCCGTGAGGATAAGACGATGAATATCATAACCCTCATCTTTGAGGACTCTGTGAATATTTGATATCGACCTTTCTTCGGTTTTTAATGAATCAAGGATTATTGTCTTGAAAGTATTGTCTGGAATGAACATATTATACCGGACATGGTAACAGACCTGGTAATAGATAAA
>JAGLQE010000040.1 GCA_023137005.1 Thermoplasmata archaeon | reverse complement strand
AAATAAGACTGCCAGTCACCTTTGCCCCATTATCATAGCTCCCTGTCTCATTATGACCGAACCACCAGGCATTGGCCGAGCTGTTCGCTGAGCCATGTGCGACCCCCGAGCCTGGTGTGGGAAGGGTGGTGGGGTCAACGATATGCCAGGTTGGTGAGAGAGCACTGCCATAGGAATCTAATACCTCAGTTGGATCGAGGATGCGGTTCCATATTTTGACCTCATCGATATAGCCCTTGAAATAATTCGAACTAAACCCGTGGCCGATCTGGCTGGGAATGCTCGCATCATTGAGAATATTAAGATCACCGCCATAGATGTAGCTATCTATGTATTGGCCGTTTACATATAAGTAGCCAGTCCTAATGCTGGTATCATAGGTGTATGCCAGGTGGGTCCATTCATTTGTATTAATGCTGATCCCCGTGTTCCAATTCCATCCCCAATGCCAGATCTGGATCTCGTCATTGGCTATCTTGAACTCCATGGTCTTGCCATTCGCGCCGACTTCCCCTACAGCATATATGACGCCGGCAGCCACATTATCTGTCGGATGCACCCAAGCCTCGATAGAATGGTCATGAAGGTTGAAAGTGTTAGGAATATAATCGGTTTCCACAGCATCGTCGCCATCGAAATACAAGGCACTTCCTGAGATGCCTGTAGCCCATACTGGCGCATTGGTTGGGTAAGTTGGCATCAATGTACCAGTGCGTTCATACTGGCTGTCATCATATGCGAATCCATTCGCGCCTTCATCGAACTTCCAATCACCCATTCTTGTTTGTTCTTCCAGATAATAATCCCAGCCCTCATTGTAATTGTCCAGGATATCACTGGCTGAAAGTGAGTAGTTCCAAATATTCACTTCATCGATGGCTCCATTAAAGTGTTGTGCCACCGCGTTCTTTGTGCCTATTAAGACATTCGAGGCTATGACCTGCGGCGTCATACTATGTGCAAAGACCCCATCTGGTTGCCCATTTAGATAGAATATTAACTCTGTGTCTGTTGCCACGATTGCAATATGATTCCAGGTATCGACAGCCAGGGGAGTGTTGCTTATATGACTCTCGCTTGTCGCACCATCACCCAGATATATTATGACCCGATTGTCTATGTTCAGCAGATAGGCATATGATATACCAGTTGCCGAGTCCTCATAGTCTTTACTTACCACGGTCTGGAACTCTCCAGTATCTGCTGTATTCACCCAGGACTGAATAGTAAACTCAAGAGGCAGATCCAGGCTGGCATCATTCCCGCATTCCACAAACTTGTTTGCTCCGTCAAAGTTCAATGCTTTTCCAGATACACCTTCCACCCAATCACTGGCTACCATGAAATTGAGTGTTCCGTTATTGTCGTGTTGGCTGGTATCCACAGCAATAGTGCCAGCCCCTTCATCGAAATGCCATTCTCCAACTTTATTGGCTGTTTCATTGTAATAATCAGATATCTCTGAATGAGAAAGGGCCTGGTTAAAAAGACGTACCTCGTCCACAGCACCATTGAGATAGTAGGTCCAGTATTTTCCAATGCTCATGGGAGTGACACCTCTGCCTGGATTCACCGTTGCTCCGGAATTGTCCTGCTCACCGTCTATATATAATGTGATGGAGCCAGCAGATTCATTATAAACCCATGCGATATGATGCCATTCATTCACAGAGATCGCCGATGATATCACTGATGTGGTGGTGAGTCCATTATATGCGAACCACTTGATGCCGCCGCCTGTCTGGTCCCATATACCCCAACCAGGGCCTGCGCCGGCATACTTGTCCACAATACCTGCAGCATTTACATGTGTCGTGAGATTTACCCAGCAATCACCAGAAAATGAGCCACTTGTTAGATCAGCAACATCTGCGATTTCTACATAATCGGCAGGGTTGTTGAAATCTATTGCTTTGCCACTTATTCCATCGATCCAGCATGTTCCTGTATCTGCATCGACAAGCGTTCCATGATGCTCATTTCCACTGGTGTCATTCACATTGATGCCAAGACCATCCTCGAATTTCCATTCACCAATAAGATCATTGCCGCCATCTTCTTCCCACGTGCTCGTGGTCCACCCATTCTCTCCATTCTCAACATTATCGCCCCAAACATATGGCTCTGTCTGGGCAACCGCATTATAGCTATCGCCGGGAACACTCACCAGTGGATCCCAGGTCTCATTTGATGCCGTATATCTATACGAAACACCATTGCCAGTATCATTCCCAACCACCATGGCATATTCCCCGTCATTTTCCCATACGACATCCCTGAAGGTCGCATCCGGCCCTCCGATATCATCGAATATAGCTCCAGAGACCGTGGTATTGGGCATAATTGTCAATGAACTGAGCAAAATAAGGAGAGCCAAGGCTAGGCAGGCCACAGTTTGGAGAGGGGCCGAGTGCCTCTCATCTGTCCTTTTCGCCATGCTCTTGGTTTCCTTATTTATTTTCATTTCAATACTCTCCTATCTCAAAGGTTATGGTCGCCGTGTACACGCCTTCAGCAGTAGATGCGGGTATGCTGGCCCACCACGATATCTGGGTTTCTGCGAATCCATTGAAGTCCGAGCCCCACGGCCCATGGGCCGTCGTTCCATTGTCAGGTGCCACGATGAGTTGGTTGGCTGGTGCCCTGCTGGCATTGCCCCATATCATCATCGGGGAATTGGCTGCTGAAAATGCTCTTCCAAAGGCTCCCCACGTTGCATTTATTTCAGTGTAAGGCTCATAATCGAATCCCGCCGGGTAGGCTCCTACCAGGCTGATCGCGACATTGGTAGCCTCGATCTCATCACTTCCACTGGTCAGATTTGGCAGTGAGACATTGACATAATACGGGACATTGGAAGAAAGTGTGATCTGGCTATTGCCCAGGAAATTATCATTCATTCCGGGAGGCGCATTGCCGGATGGATTACCAGATACTGTCACATTGGACAGCTTATTGACCCCGAACTCCTCGTATGTGATGTTCAAAGCTCCAGCAAAATCATTATCGAAAACAGTGTAAGCGATGTTCCAGGAGTCAATATCGTTCTGGGATTGGGCAGTGTCATAGATGTCTGTGGATGCGCCATTGGCGAATCCACCACCATACGCTGCTCGTATCTGAGACCCGAAGGATATGTTCATCCAGACAGCATACCTATCATCAACCCCGAAGGGTCCACTGCATCCCACACTGTCAAGGACGAACTCATCGGCCACTGCACTCGGGTAGAGGATCCTGCCAGTTACAGAAGAAGGCAATAGATTAGGTGTCTCGTACCATCTGGCCATGCAATATCTAGTTCTATGGGTATCATCTGGAGTCGGTGTACCTGCCTCGGTCCCTTCATCATACCATATCAGAAGGTCCACGAAGGTGTTGTTGATGCCATCGAATAGCTTATCCGTACCTGTGACCGTGTAGTTGATCTCGGTGTAGAAGGTGTAGGTTGTTTCCACATCCACTCCTTTGTTGAGTGTGGAGGTCTGGCCTCCATCACTGGTCTTCCACATATCTATGGTGTACATATGTGGGAAGGCGGCATTCACGGTTATCGTGGTCAATGAATCAGATGCAGATGGATATGTGGCCATACCACTACTGGCTCCGACAATTATTCCCGAGCTCGGGCTGGTATATCCCTTGTAGGCTATTCCGAACAATGGGCCAGTTCCTTGAGGAAGATCTCCACTCATATCGGCCAATAGGTCGGTTCCTGCACCATGATGGAATACTCTGCCCTTGTGGCCGGTATCCTCACCGACGATGACCGCCATAGAGCCATCTGTTGTCCAGTCAACATCATAGAATGTATCAAAGGATGTCAAGATGCCCTCTGGTTTATTGACACCATCGAATTTCCAAATATTGCTCCAGCCTTCATTGTTCATTCCGGCCATGATAGCGTAATCGTATTCTGGACCATCAGCCCATCTAGGACACCAGGATATCACATTCATCCAATCTATATCGTCATCGTAGGTGGCATACAGCCTGGTAACTGTAGTATCACCAGGAGCATCCAGTTCATAAACAAAACCTGTGCCCTGATCGTCATGCCCAACAATGTAATGCTTGGAAGTTACCGGGTTCGTTCTCTGATTCCACGCGGCATCCTCGGCAAGGCCGACCTCTCCGCCAACCCAGCCACCTGCCAGTCCCTTGATCTCGGTCCAGGAACCGTCATACCACGCGGCATAGCCATCGCTGCCATCCTCACCAGTAACGAGGATGTGATATCCATTGACACCACCACAGGTCTCAATACCAAGCAGATGGGTATAGGCTGCTCCGGGAATGCCAGCATCCCAGAAGGTCGATCCATCATAATATATGACCAGAGGGGTATTGGCAGATTTCCAGCAGCTTAAGTAGAATCGCCCTGAGAAATCATCGAATACGATATCACTGAATGTGGCTCCGCCATATATGTTTCCCAGTGATGTCCATGCACCTGTTTCTCTGGTGAACTTCCATGCCTCGTCATTGAAGCCCGTCACGGCCACGGCATATTCGCCATTGCTGTGCCACGCGATCTTTGAAAGACCGCTGTTGGGGTTCTGCATATAGGTAACAAAGGCAAAGTCACCATCACCAGCAAGTGGCATCCAGGAGCCTCCACCATTATTACTGCTGAACCCCGCCCCTGGAGGATATGGGTTGGTACCCATGGTAAAAGCCTGTACGGTAAGGGTGCCTGAGAACATCATAATTGCATATTCTGTTCCAGTAGATAGTGCAACTGGGGTGGAAAGATCTATTGTGAACCAAGCCTGAGCTCCAGGGATGGATACATCAGGGAAAGCCTCGGTTGTTAACATACCAGTTGGGCCTCCAACTTGGTCGGTATCCCATATCTCTATGATCAGGGCTCCAGTTCCGCCCACTTTCATACCATTGATCATCACCTGTATTATGTTTCCATCCATGCTTGGTCTAAAGGTCTGTAATGCCCAATTTGGTCCCGAGATCGTATAAGATCCGCCAAGGGCCGTTTGCTGTTGATCTAAGATCGTTGTTGCTATTGGATACCCTGTGCTCATATCCACGAAGGGCCGGGTCGAGTCCTCTGCCTCTGTATCCATGGAGACATACGCCAGGCTGGATAGGACCATCAGGAGGCACAATGTTATTGCTATCAGTTTTTTCATCATATCCCCCTCAACTATAATTTCCGATCCTGAAGGTTATCGTGGCCTGGTAGATGCCCTCGGCAGTGGCACCAGGAATGGTCACATACCAGAGCAGATCTGTTGTGAGATAACCATTGTAGTCAGAACCCCATGGCCCGTGGGCCGTCGTTCCATTTTTCGGCGCTGGCACTACCCAAAATAGTTGTGCCATCGATGTGTTTCCCCAAACACTGAGATTGACATTTGCTCCGGGGAAAGGCATCATATTACTGATCATGCTGTTCGTGTCAGCGACCATTGTGCTGGTCGATCTGACCTTGACATCGGTGGCAGATATGCTTCCTCCACCACCAACCCTGGCCAGGTCCGGTACGGACACGTTCACATAATATGGAATATTGGAAGTCGCAGTTATCTGGCTTGGATTGCCAAGTACCTGATTGATGGTTCCTGGCGGTGCATTGCCCGAGGGACTTCCAGATACCGTGATGTTCGAATACTGGAAGACACCGAATTCCCCATAGGATGCATTTGCAGCTGTTGGGAAATCCAGGTCAAATATCATCATGCCAAAATTCCATGAATCCAGATCATTGAAGGCGGATACTTCATCATAGGGATTTGGAGCTGCCCCATTGGCAAATCCATTACCATCAGCAGCCCGCATCTGGGGTCCGAATGATATATTGAAATACAATTTGTAAGTGAAACCATCGGCATCGTAGCCAGTGGGGTCACGCCATCCATTCACCAGCTGGAACTCATTTGTTCCAGGGCTACCAATGGGGTAGAGCATGTTGACGGAATCGCCAGCAACACCCTCTTCCCAGAGGAACTGGAATTGTCTGGTTCGATTGTCCGGGGTCGCCCAGGTTGGCTCGGCAAAGCTACTGGCACTTTCCTCATCGTAGAAGGCTTCCAGAACAATGCGTACATCATCTATACCATCGAAGAGCTGGCTCACCCCTCCCACGGTGTAGTTGACCTCTATCGCGAAGGTGTATACTTCATTGACATCGATCTGTGTATCGAGTTTGGAGGCTCCACCAATACCATCGCTGGCCTTCCACATATCCATGGAGAAGATATGCGGCATGTCCGAGCTGATGGTGATAGTCGTGTCAGAATGGAAGGCATTTGTGCTGAGCTGGTATCCACCTGTTGCACCAACAACAAATCCCCAGCTGGGACTGGCAGGTGGCTTATAATCCACAGCATTGAAGGTATCTGGCTGAGTTACAATATCAAGAAGAACAATATTCTTCGTGCTATTTATGAACTGATAAAGGTAACTGGTCGTGCCTACATAATTTATCAAAGTGGCCTCATCCCAGGTGGACTCGTCCCAAGTGATGTAATTATAATTACCAGCTGGGTAGCTTGTGCCTGCAAAGAATTCTCCCCCCAGATCAATAGGCTGTATCCCTACCAGAACATTATTCCCTCCCACCAGGCCATATTTGTCTGCTATTGGGAAGTCTGGATTATTGTTCCAGGCTATGGAGGTGAGCTCTGGATAATTTCCCCATTCAGCAGGCAGATAGTCATAATGGTTTGTTGGAACCGTGGTCATTGTTGCTATGGGGTCAGTAAAGGCAATGACAGAACCCCCGCCACCTGAATTTTCACCGACCATGTAGAATCGCTTGTAATATGATTCATAATCCACACCATAATAATCATATCCAGTGGTATCGGCATCGCTGACAGTGTACCAGATCACTGTATTTCTCAATAAGTACCTGACATAATCATTAGCACCCACGACCATCGTATTCCCCCAGATGTCTATGGATAGATCATTCAATGTCTGGGTTGGTGATGCACCACTCCCCAAGCCGGTTATTACATTGACACCAGGAGATGCATAGAAGGCAGTGACACCACCATAGGATTCCCCTACAAGATAGAAATTACCATCATATGAGCAATATTCGACAGCATTCAAGGTGTGCAATGCACCATAAGGCGTGGTGGTGACCGTGACCCAGAGATTGGTCTCTGGATAATACCATGCGGCATTTATGCTATTACCACTGGAATCATAGCCCACGCCTAGGGCGATGCTACCATCGTCACTCCATGCTACATCCTCTATTATGATGCCAACAGGTGAGGATATTATCTCCCGCACCACACTGCCACCTACGTCTCCTGCACCCGCGCTGGGAGACACACTCGCTAAGCTGAGACAGACCATCGCGGTCACTATCGCCATTACGGCCAGCTTTTGTTTCATTTATATTCCTCCATGTTACTTTCAATAGTATCCTATTGTGAATGTTATCTTGGCTCGGTAAGTTCCTTCAGCGGTCGCTGCTGGCACATTG
The DNA here is from genome assembly GCA_023137005.1 of Thermoplasmata archaeon. Classification (GTDB taxonomy): domain Archaea; phylum Thermoplasmatota; class Thermoplasmata; order SG8-5; family JAGLSY01; genus JAGLSY01. Next base: position 524 of record JAGLQE010000040.1, on the reverse strand, counting down.
ATGTACCATAGCACGGTCGTTGCTCCATAACCATTGAAGTCCGAGCCCCATGGCCCGTGGGCCGTTGTTCCATTACTCGGGGCATCTATATCTGGATCCACCTGGCTGGCATTGCCCCAGACACCAAGCGGCATATCTGCTCCTGGGAAGGCTCTACCAGCCGGCCCCCAGGAACTATTGATCTGTGAATTTGAATTATTAGCAAGTGGACTGGCGATTGAAACATTGACATTGGTTGCCAGTATGCTACCCCCACCCACTCTCTCAAGATCCGGTATTGAAACATTGACGAAATAATCGGTATTTGTGGAATAAGTTATCAGGCTTCCACCACCAAGCATCTGGTCGGTCTTCCCTGGTGGTGCATTACCCCCTGGACTTCCAGATACCGTGATATTAGTGAATCTGAACAGCCCGAACTCTCCATAACTGGTATTGGTGGCTGTAGGGGCTAGCCCATCCACCAATGTCACGCTGAAGTCCCAGGATTCTGGATCATCGAACACGGTGCCCTGGTCATAACC
>JAGLQE010000004.1 GCA_023137005.1 Thermoplasmata archaeon | reverse complement strand
CAGGCAACCTACACCTATGGGACCAGTGTTCAGCTCACAGCCAACCCAATTGCAGGATACGAGTTCGCCTATTGGACTGGTGGGCTAACTGGCTCAAGCAACCCCGATACAATAAGCATGACATCCAGTAAGTCCGTGACTGCTTACTTCACCAAGATCACCTACGACATCCCCGTACACCTTGGCTGGAATCTGATCTCCGTGCCATTAGACCCGCTTGATAAGACGGCCACGGTCGTGCTGGATGACAGTGAGGGTGATGGCCTGACAACCTGGGACATGACATACAGATATGATCCCACTGATACTACGAATCACTGGAAATCTCACAATGACAATTATGGAGGGACGCAGACCCTCCCCACCGTGGATCTCAGCATGGGATTGTGGATCAATATCACCAGCCTCGGGGATGGATATCTCACGGTTACCGGAAGCCACACCACTTCCACATCCATTGTTCTCAGTGCAGGCTGGAACCTGATCGGTTACCCTGCGGACGATGATAGCTCTTACACTGTGGGGCAGCTCAAGGCTGCATCCAAGGCCACATTAGTAGAGGGCTACAGTGTGGATGGGGCCTATAACCTTGAGGTGCTGGGAGACTCCTATGTCTTGCAGAACGGAGAATCGTACTGGTTGTATGTACCCGCGCAATACACGTGGACCGTTGACTGGTAGACCAATTGTGAGCGAGCAGGCGAGGCCGGGGGCCTTTAGACAATATATCAACAATAGTAAACTATTAGTGCTTGGCCGCATTTTCAACTCTCATGAGCAAGCTCCGAGCTTTGATGCCAGCATTGATGGTGATATGTCTGTTCCTTTCCATGGCCCCGATGGCCCTGGCTGTGGATAATACTCCTCCAGTTACAGAGCTGGTGATCGGAGAGCCGCAGATGAACAAGACCATTGATGGTGTGAACTACACTTATGTCACTGCCAGCACTCCATTCAATATCACGGCAGAGGACAATGAGTCCGCGGTAAAGGAGATCTGGTTCAGGGTATGGAGCCCCGAGCAGTCGGATGGAGGGGACGGTCCCGGCCCGGCAACCATGGCTATTATCCCCGCGTGGTGGAGTGAGTGGGAGCTGTATACTGATAACTTCACACTTGACAGGGATTTCGAGCGCACGGTGGAGGTATTCAATTCCACGACCAACCTTACCGTGACAATAATTGAGACAGCCACACTATTTGATGGCCTCCATTTCATAGAGTACTTTGCCATGAACAATGATAGCATTAATTCAACAGTCCAAAACAAGACCTTCGTGCTGGACAAGTTTGGACCAATGTCCGTTCTTATGATATCCAACTACATTAATGGTATCAACCAAGAAAATAGTTATGATAATCAGACCTTTTATGGGAACCCAGACACCATATTATGTTTTAATATAACAGACATGAACGATTATTTCGGCTTCCCTGGCATCGGAGAGGAGTTCGTGTTCTACAGATACAACCATGATGATGAATGGACAAATTGGATCAATTACACTGTGCCTTTCCATCTTACAGATGAGGGAAGATACACATTCGAGTTCTATGGCTTGGATCATTTCAACCAGTCGGAGCCCCCTATTCAAGTGACGATCGAGATATTCGACACAGATCCACAGGTTACCAGCACCCTTCCTATTGATGGCATCACTGAACTCATTCTTAACCCGGACATCACTCTAACTTTCAATGTACCGATGCAGAGCTTTGATGACTCCATATCCATCTTCCCGGAGATAACTAACTTCACCTATCAACATGACCCGATCAATGATGATGGCAAGACCCTGGTCGTGACGGGCTTCGAGGGATTGGAATATTCCACGACCTATCTGATTAATATCTCTACCAATGCCACGGATTTCACAGGCCGCCACATTTCTGAAAGATACACATTCACCTTCACCACCATGATGGACACCGATGGTGACAATTGGCCAGATATCCTGGACGATGATGATGACAATGATGGTGTGGAGGATGTGAACGATACCTATCCTCTGGACCCCACCGAGCAATTTGACTCGGATGGCGATGGTCTGGGCGACAATACCGACACCGACGATGATGATGACGGTGCACCCGACATTCATGATGCCTTCCCGACAGATCCCGATGAACAACTGGACACCGATAAGGATGGTATAGGCAATAATGTGGATACCGATGATGACGGTGATGGAGTTCCGGATGTGGATGATGCCTTCCCATTGGATAAATCCGAGACGATCGACACGGACGGTGACGGTGTCGGGAACAATGCGGACACCGATGATGATAATGATGGCTTCATGGACCTTGTGGACCCCGAGCCTCTAAACTCCAAGGTCGGTCGGTCGGAAATTGGTTCCTACATGCTCTGGGTGTATCTTGGGATACTGGTAATGATGGTGATCCTGGGAGCTGGCTTGCTCATCCACGGTCCTTATAAGTCATGAAGGTCTTGGGGTAATTGATGAAGCTCTTTGAAATGATAGTCTGGCCGAAGTTCCGAACTCATGTTATTCTGGCCTTCTCAACATTGGTTGGCCTTATCATAGGGGGAACGGTCGTTTATCATTCCTTGGAGAACTGGACCTGGATACAATGCTTTTATTTCTCGGTGACCACCCTGACCACGGTGGGATACGGCGATATTTACCCGACCAATGATGCCTCCAGGCTCTTCACGTCCTTTTATGTCCTGATGGGTGTGGGTCTTGCACTACTTTCACTCTCCATCATCGGCAATGATTATCTGGACAGGCAGGAGAGGCAGATGTCCAGGTTCAAGGCACAGAGGGAGATCCTCAAGCCCAAGATACAGGATAAGCTTGGGAAGAAGTGATCTATTCACCTCTTTTTTTAAATTGAAGTTATTAAATGTAACTATCCTGCTCTATAATATTAACGATTCTTTACACTCTGATAGTTACATTTAATATCCCATTTCAAATACCCCACCTTTGGTGATACCTTGTCACATAACAGACTATTCATACCAGGACCAACAGAAGCGTTGCCCGAAGTGTTAGCGAAGCAGAGTGAGTGGCTCATTGGCCACCGCGGTAAGGATTATACGGCTCTTTACACCGGGATCATCGCCAAGCTCCAAGAGTATTTTGAGACCGAACAGCACGCGACCGTGTTAACATCATCTGGAACTATCTGGATGGACATAACCGCCAGGAATATTGTTAAGAAGAAAGCACTAGCAGGTGTTTGCGGTGCATTTTCCAAAAGAATGTACCAGACAATAGGCGATG
>JAGLQE010000399.1 GCA_023137005.1 Thermoplasmata archaeon | reverse complement strand
GATGGGTCTGAATATGTTGCAGTAATGGTCTCTCCATCACGGACCTGCAATCGTCCGTCTCCCGGGACTGTTGTGCCGATATATGTCAGGACGGAGCCAGCAAATACATAAGAGCCAGTATCCAGAGCATCCAATGTGATGGTCTCCGAATCTCCGCTGATGCTTCCCGTAAGCACAATATCAACAGTGGAGCCAGGTACATTCATGTCCTCCACTCTGAAATTGATGGTGTCTGAATCATCATAAACTATCCTATCCATTGCGACAAAGCCATAGCCATCATCGAAATTCCCTGTTGCGACCAGGGCAAAACACTGAGGCCCCATTACGATATTCGAGGTATCTATCCTGATGGTGTAGACACCCGGAATTGGACTATTCAGATATGCACATTCCACATTGTTCAGCACATCGTAGGTTCCACCAGTTATTGATTCTCCTGCCGAGAACATATTTCCTTTATATTCTGCTCCACCCGGGGCGGTCAATGTCAGGTCCAGGTCATTGACGAGAGCCGTTGCGGCCAAGGGGTCTCCGGGGAAATCCGACCATACCAAAGAAACCCTCAATGGCTCTGAATTATCAGTGATGCTGACATTGTATTCGAGCATGTCACCAAGGATCATGCCAGTTGATTGATCAATGACCATCATTTCCTTCGCATCCCCTGGGAAATAAAGGCTATTGTCCAGGTGAAGCCTGCCCCATCCCTCGTTCATATTAGGAACATCCGGGGTCTCCAGATCAACAGCCCCGTTTATCATGGTAGCCTTGATAAGAGCGGTGGATGGGCTCCAGCCATTGGCCGCAACCGGAACACCTGTGGGATACCATCCCTCTCGGTAATACTGGCGAACCATGGCGGCCGAGCCTGCGGCCGCGGCAGTTGACCAACTGGTCCCAGAACTGATGGTATACCCTGTGGCCCCGTCTCCATCAACCGACATTATCACCTCACCTGGAACCACGATATCCGGCTTGATCCTGCCATCCGTCGCAGGGCCTCTACTGCTCCAGGAGATAACACTGCCCCCATCATTGATGGTCGCTCCCACGCCTATCACATTCTTTGCTTCTGCTTGACGTGAAATAGTAGTTCCAGCCGGTCCATCTGCACCCACTGGCCAGAATGATGAGAAATCCTGGCTATCGAATATGTACGCATCGTTCATAGCAGATTCATCAGAGTATCCTGTCCGATACCCCCAACTACTGCTGTGAATTTTTGAGCCATAGTTATCTTCGGTGAATTTGAACAGGTCATTGTAATTATCTGCAGGTGGCCAGATAAAAGGCGGGTCAAAGGCCATTGGGCCAGGGTCGTATCCTATGTCCTGCATCACTATTTGGGCCATGTAAGCATGCCCGTCATATTTGCTGGCATCCCAAGTTCCATAACCTGCCCCATCTCCTGCGATGACACCTGATGAGAAGCTTCCGTGATTCCAGTTAACCGATTCATCGCCCACTTCACCCCCGGAATCCCCGGGAACATAGTTGGCCTTTATCTTATCCTGGTCACCTGTGATTCCATAGATAGAGCCCTGGAAATTCTGATGAGTATCATTAATGCCAGTATCACAAATTGTCACCACTTCTCCAAGACCGTCTAGACCTTGCACATGAAGCGGGCGGGTCGCGCCTCCAGATTGGACCAATGGTACAGTCGAATCATTCATGAGCTCTGCCTCTGATAGTTCAGATATCAGCTTGACCTCCGGCCTGGATATTAGATAATCCACCAGGGAAGCATCCACTTCCGCGTTCACGGTATTCACTTCTTTGGAATTGGTGATGCCCAGTATCTTTCCGCCTGCGACTGCTGTTATTTGCTTCACAATGTAACCATTTACCGCTCCAGGGAATAATGTGATGCTCAGTTTCACTGTCCCGGTTGCTGTTGCCAATCCAGGCTCCATCTTGTAAGCTGGCTCATAGTTACCGCACCACCTTATGTTTGGAAGTGTATCTACCTTAGCCTTGGAATTTGAGTTCATTGTCACAAGGAGTGCATTGTCAGGGATATAACTGATTATCTTAGCACCTGCTTTGGTAATGTCCATCTTCCACTCCTCGGTTATCTTGCCCGGGGCTTGTAGGATATAGGGAACCTGCACGACTGGTGCAGTATCATAAGGTGAGGAAGCTATAACAGGTGAGCTTTCATCAAGCGGATCGAAGATCCCGCATTTCAATTTTATGAGACCACTGACTTTGTTATTCATCACAATTTCTTCAGAAACATCACCAGATCCCATATTGTCAAAGCCGATGATCAATGATGATGAGATCATGGAGATGATGATCAGAATAACTCCCATTCTGCGGATATGTCCGTGCCCAGTTATTTTTATTTTATAATCTCTCATTCTTCCACTTCTCCTTATGGTATAACCCAATTATACACTCCTGTCGAATAGATCCAATAAGCCTGGCCTATTTGGAACGCGTCTCCATCCGGCATGACCTCTATGTCGTAGGGGGCGGCCCCATTGTATCTCTCTATCATGGTGACCATGGGATTGGAATCGGTTTTCAGATCTCCGGCAGTGTATCCCTCAAATTGTGATGGGAATCCCACCATGTTCCATCCTGCTTGGAGAGTGATGGTGGTACCTACCGGGTCCCAGCCCTCTCCGACAGACAGCTCCGCACCCGCGGTTACCAGCTTCACCCACAGGCCCATGGTATTGTCCACATTCGGTATTGTCTGTGTTCCACCATAGTTTTTATTGTAGGATTTCCAGTGATTCACATCATCCAATGGATCATACCACATGATGACCTCCCAGGTGGT
>JAGLQE010000398.1 GCA_023137005.1 Thermoplasmata archaeon | reverse complement strand
GCTGGCCGAGGCTGGCAAGGACCTGGCAGGGGACCTGGACACCGAGGCAGAGAAGGTTCTTGGCCAGGTGATGAAAGATAAATTCGATGAAGATCTATATTTCATAACCGACTTCCCCAGCGAGCTGAAGATCGGAACCTTCTATGCCAGGCGGGTGGATGATAACCCGGACCTCACAGGATACTTCGACATGGACTACCGGGGCCAGGAGATCGTTTCCGGCGGAATGAGGGAGCACAGATATGACATTCTTATAAAGCAGATGAAAGAGGCTGACCTAAGCCCGGATGCCTTCGAGTTCTACCTCAAGACATTCAAGTTCGGTATGCCGCCCCACGGGGGCTTTGGACTGGGTATCGAGAGACTTGTGCAGATGATACTGGCACTGCCGAATATCAGAGAGACCGTGCTATTTCCAAGGGACATGCATAGATTAGAACCATAAATGATCTGATCGACCTAGCTGACCTGATGTTTCCTTCATCTTATTCTATTAATGAAAGTGACATTGCCAGTTAAGATGGTATGGATCGATTCGTGGTCATCAGGTATCCAACAATTATCATGCCAATGCAGGAGATAGTGACCACCAGAAAGCGGCCAATACTCCAGAAATTGAACATACCCCAAGAATCCGATGCCAACACCATGGTAGAAAGTACGAGCAGGGCCATGTAAGTGACGAAGAATATCGTGCCGAGGATGATCATGGCCTTTCCCATACGGTCAAGATCAATGAGGCCTGGCTCTGCGTCCAATGCCGCCTCGATCTTACGAACTTCTTCCTCCACCTCCAGGTCAGATAACCCGGATGAACTCTCCTCCTTTGCCATATTTGATAATCAGCATGGTGTCTTATAAGTTTTTGGTAAGAAGGTTTTTACCTCTTACTGCATTGCAGGAGTTATGTCTGCCAGTATTTTTGAAAGGGAGCTTAAGGGCATCCTGAACGGTGATGAAAAAATGGTTCACAAGGTCTCCAAGACCAGCCCTCCAGATGTTCGAACAGCTACCGAAAAGATACTTGAAAAACCTTTCATCGTGATACGAGCCGCGGGCTCTTTCGGTGTGGACCTGGTGGCCATCCGGGGTGATTTCTCTTTCCCCATCGAGGTCAAGGCCAGTTCCTACAAGACCATACGATTCTCGGAATCCAGTGGCAGGGCGAGCAAGCAGGCCGAAGAGCTAATGACCGAGTGCAGGCGGGCCAGCGTATTTCCAGTCTATGCTTTCAGGCTGAAAGGTGTGCGTGGGGACGATGCCTGGCGCATATTCACGGTGGATATGAGTGATGAAGAGGTTGAGGGCATTGCCAGAATGGTGTACAATATCCTGCCAAAGGTGCATATTACGAAGGCGGGGAATATTGCTCTGAAATTTGAAGAAGGTATGCCGCTTCATAAGTTTATAGACTATTTGTGTTGATCTCTCTGTTGATCATTCATTGATGATTCAATAAGCCAGCTGAGCAATACCCTATCGCCCACCTTAAGATTTATACAAGCTTTTCAAGTGTAAAATTTACTATTTATTAGAATAACAGAAAGTATTTATTCATCGGAGTCCATATGCATATTAACTGAGAGGGTGGGCAAATAGGAGATGTGAGGATATGAGATCATATGTTAAAGGGAAGTATCTAGTTATTTCCCTAATAGTTATTGTACTGAGCATGCTGGTCGTAGCACCTGTTATGGCTTATCAAACAACGCCAGATAACGGGACGACGGACGCGCCCATAGACGGATCGATGGTCATAGATTTTGATGACCCGATGCGCGTGGGAAGTGTGGAGGTCTCGGTAAATCCAGACCCCATCTACCCTATCGAAAAGAGATGGTCGAACAATGACAGGACATTGACCCTTACACCGACCGTCAGCCTCTTGAATGATAAGTCTTACACTATCACCGTAACAGGGGAGAATGAGACAGGGGAAACTATCGATCCCATAATTTTTAGTTTCAGCACTGAGGTTCCACCAGGCATCGCAGATACATTATCTGGATTCTTCGGAGGACTTGTCGAATCATTCCTGGCTTCCCTTTATGGTATCCTGATATTCTTGATCATACTGGTCATTGGGTTCTTAATAGCAAAGGTCGCGGCAAAGGTGATCTGCAAGGTCCTGGATAAGAGCCCATTGGACGAGGCCATGGAAAAGGTCGGCGTCCATCAGCAAGTGAATAAAATAGGGGTCGAGTCAGTATCCATCCTGATATCAAAACTTTTCTTCTGGTTCATCTTTGCGATGTTCCTACAAATCGCACTCGGATATGCAGGAATTGACACATTAACAGCTATATTGACTCCAGTGGTATTGTTCATACCCCGGATAATCATCGCAGTGGTCATCATCATTGTTGGTCTTTATGTGGCCGAAATGGTCGTCGCATTCCTTAAAAAAGCACTCGATAAGACGATCCTTGGAAAGGAATTGAACAATCTGGATGACAAAGCCAAAGGAACTGGATTCACAGTATCGAGCCTCATATTCATTTCAGTGAAGGTATTCGTCCTGTTAATATTCCTACAGGTGGCGCTGGCTGTTCTGGCAATAAGCATTCTGTCGTCCTTCATAACTCCAGTCTTGACCCTGATACCCCTGATACTCACAGCCATGGTCATTGTCGTGATCGGATTGATAGTGGCTGAATATGTGGTCAAATTATTGGCGGGTCTGCTGAAAGAAATGGACTTTGACAAACTGGTGGACCCTGTTGAAGCAATGGTGAAAAGACAGGGCATCATAATGAGGGTATTGAACGGAGTTGTAAAGATGCTGGTCACTTTGATATTCATTCAAATAGCGGTCGGTGTCCTGAACTCTACAGGTGCTTTCAATATGCTAGCACAGCTGATCAATTCCGTGATACTATGGATCCCGAACCTGCTGGCAGCCATACTTATCGGACTGATAGGCTTCTGGATAGCCTCGTGGGTGCATGAAAAGGTTCTGGAATGGGGCAAGGACAAGGATGTGCCTTTCCTCGGAACCATTGCGACCGTCATGCAGTTCGGTGTCATATACATCGCTGCAACAATGGCACTGGATCAGGCAGGAATTGAGGTTCCGATGCTCTATATTGTCTTCAGCATAGCTTTCGGGGCAATATTCATCGGCATTGCTGTTGGGTTCGCCTTCGGCTCGAAGGATATCTTCCACAATATGATCAGCTCCCTGCAATCGAACCAGACACTCAAGATAGGGCAGAAGGTCAAGGTCGAAGAATACGAAGGCACTATCTCGGATATCGGACGCTATCACCTGGTACTGGATACCATATCTGGCAAGGTGAAATTACCACACTCGAAAATAGCCAAAGCAGTGATAATAGAGAAGGTCTGAAACAAAAAATAGACCAAAGGGGCGGATTATGCTCCTTTGGTCTTTCCTTTATTCAGCTCTATATTATCTAAATAGAGATTTGCCTATAGTGGACGAACTGGTCACTAATTTCCAGTTATATTATATACTCAAATGAGCCTTTTCGTGGTATATGAGCGATGAGACCACCGAAACTCAAGACACTAACCTTTCCGAAGGCCTACCTATTGAGGATAACCCGGTCAAGGAGAAGAAGCAAAAGGGCCCCATGGGAATGAAGGCCTTCGGGCTTGTGTGGGTGGGCCAGATCGTTTCAGTTCTGGGATCTGCTATGACCCAGTTCGCCCTGATGATATGGGCCTGGGATCTGACCGGAGAGGCAACAGCCCTTGCACTGATGGGATTCTTCACATTTGCTCCGCTCATGATAATGCTTCCAATCGCGGGTTCTCTTGTGGATCGGTGGAACCGGAAATGGGCCATGATATTGAGCGATCTGGCAGCTGGTATCGGCACCATTGCCGTCCTCATACTTCTCAGCATAGGTGTTCTGGAGATATGGCATCTATACGCCATTGGTGTTTTCGTCGGAACCTTCGCCGCCTTCCAGTGGCCGGCTTATTCCGCGGCCATCTCCATGATGGTGGAGAAGAAGGATTATGCCAGAGCCAGTGGCCTGGTCGGAATGGTCGGCTCGGTGGGAATGATATTTGGCCCCCCATTGGCAGCCGTATTACTGGTCATCACTGGTATAAAAGGGGTTTTAATGATAGATATCGTCACTTTCACATTCGCCATCAGCATACTTCTCTTTGTTCACATACCACAACCCCCACCTGCCACTGATCTTCAGAAAGGATTATCAGGTGTCTTCAAGGATGCTGGCTATGGCTTCAAATATATCTACAAAAGAAAGCCGCTATTGGGCCTCCAGATGACCTTCTTCACCTTCAATATCATATCCACCTTTGGAATGGTGGTCTTCATGCCCATGATCCTGGCAAGGACCGGGTCAGATAGTATGATACTTGCTTCGGTTCAGGCCGTATTGGGCGTAGGAGGGGTTATCGGAGGCATCATGCTCGCCATATGGGGTGGCCCCAAGAAGAAGATAAACGGATTGTTGGGAGGTATGATGATCGCGGGAATTGGATTTTCCATCGGATTTGGAATTGGACAAACACCCATCATCTGGATGATCGCAGGCTTCTTGACCATGCTGATGATGCCCACACTCAATGGTTCCAGCCAGGCAATTTGGCAATCAAAGGTTCCGGCCAATAAACAGGGCAGGGTATTTGCCGCGCGTGGTGTGATCGCACAGGGAGCGTCAGCCTTTTCCATGATCCTTGTTGGTCCACTGGCAGACAAGGTGTTCGAACCGGCTTTCATGCCTGGAGGTTCCCTGGCCGATCAATTTGGGTGGCTTGTAGGAACTGGACCCGGTGCTGGAATGGGATTCATGATACTGGTAAGTGGCCTGATATCGACGATGGTTGCAATTATCGCTTACAGCATAAGGACCATCCGGGAGGTGGAAACCCTGGTGCCCGATGCAGACCATGGTATTGACACTGGGAGTGAGGTCAATGATGAAGATACTGGATCGGAGGCAGACAGCCCGCCTTCTTCCGAGGATCTGGAGACAGAGCCAGAGCTATAAGTAGGAAATGAATTGAAGATAGATATGATCACTCTTCGTCTTCTTTATGATGATGCTCGAGCGCCCTTAACCTGTCCGCGGCATGATGCTCGGCGGCCAATAATTTTTCCTCAGTGGTGTGTGCCGCATGCTTGATATCGGATGCCAGCTTCTTTGAGGCAGATACTCGTTCTGGTGTTGGAGCGGATCTCACGAACTTTGGAAAATACTTGAGAATTACAATGTCACCTACATGCTGGATCCAGCGGTAAGGCACGCTAACGGACCTGGAATGCTCTACCAGAAGTGGATTTGGATTGCTTATGTACAGTCCCTCGATCTTCTGGGAGTCGGTCTCGATAACGAGGTCGTCTATGTTACCAAGGGTAATTCCCTTATTGGTATAGACCTCCATTCCGATAAAATCGCTTATCTCTGTCAGCATGATATCACCATCTACTCACGGGGTATGGTGAATTAGGTTATTAAATGTTTCAATGTAAACCGGCATATTGGCACGGTATATTGTAAGGTTTTAAAGAAAAGACTTCCAGCGCAATGTTTATCAACATCTAATACCATGGGTAACTAATGAGATATCCCACTGTTGCAGGTCAGTTCTATGCAGGAAATGCAGAGTCATTGGATAGGCAGATAAGAGATTGCTATCTCAGCCCCATCGGCCCTGGCGACCTACCCGAGTTGAACAAGGATGGCCCAAGGAAGATCAAGGGGATCGTATCTCCTCATGCGGGTTTCATGTTCTCCGGCCCTGTAGCGGCCCATGGCTTCAAGGCCCTGGCAGAGGATGGTTTTCCCGAGGTTTTCATTATCATCGGCCCCAACCACACGGGCATGGGAAAGAGCATTGGTATAACCGACCAGGATTTTCAAACCCCATTGGGAAAAATGGAGAATCACAAGGATCTGGCCGAGAGGATCAGGGGAGGAAATATCGACATGGATATAGCCTCCCACAGGCACGAGCACTCCCTGGAGGTCCAGCTACCCTTCATTCAATTCTTCCAGACTGGGGCGAAATTCGTACCGATAACCATGATGCTCCAGGATATACGATCAGCCGTGGAAGTGGGAAAAAGGATCAGAGAGGCCACCAAGGGGATGGATGCCGTTATCATTGCTTCCAGTGATCTCAGTCACTATGTTTCCCCGGATATTGCGCGAGAGAAGGACATGTTGGCCATAGATAAGGTTCTGGACCTGGACATGAAAGGCTTCTACTCCACCATCACCAAGCACAGGATAAGTGCCTGCGGATATGGCCCGATAATAGCCATGATGGAAGCCACACAGGGAACCGAGGCTAAGCTTTTGAAATATGCCACATCCGGAGACGTAACACCCATGGCCGAGGTAGTGGGGTATGCCAGCATCGTGGTGAAGTGAAGACCCCCCCGCCCGCAGACAAGTCTGGTAATATGTTGATAGTCTTGTCCGTTGGGCGAGGTTCGCAGATTAGCAATTGGCATTGTCACTCGCTAATACAT
>JAGLQE010000397.1 GCA_023137005.1 Thermoplasmata archaeon | reverse complement strand
ATGGATGTCCCGGATAATTATGACCCAGATCTTCTCACACATGACTCGGAGATAAACCTGATAAAAGCACTGGCCAGATTCCCTTCTTTGATCCAGAAATGTGCGGATGACAGGACACCGCATCATATTGCTTCCTACGCTCATGAGCTAGCATCGCTTTTCAATCAATTCTACAGGGACTGCCCAGTTCTGAGTGCGGATGGGGAACTTAGAAATGCCAGGCTGGTCCTTGTCAAGTGTTCGAAACTGGTTCTTCAGAATGCACTGGATACTTTGGGGATAGTGGCGCCAGAAGAGATGTGAGAACTCAGGCATCAAAAAATTGGTATTTTCTATTTGGTATGATGGTCCACTCACACCATTAATCCATCACTGGATACTTTGACCTTCAGAGAGACCCCGCTATGGTCCGCTATCCTGTTACAAAGCTCATCAGGATCGTCCGTGAGGGCCATGATAACTCCCTGCTCATTGTCCACGCAAAGTCTGGCACCGTGGGAATTCCTTCGGCAAACCTCGACCAGTGCCTTCAGTTCATCAGAATGAACACCCATGATCCTGGTCAGTTTGTCAGTGTCATTCAGCACCCGGCCCATGGTCTTCAGGTCCTCATCCTTCAATGCCTTCATCCCCTCTTCGGCCAGCACGCTCGAATCCTTGAAGATATCCTTTATGAAACCCCGCTGGCGGCTGATGAAGTTCTCAACCTTCAGGGAAATATTTGAATGTGATCGGGCCGTGGCTGGAGAGGCCAGTACCATGCCCATATCTGTCAGTTCCAGGTGGTGGATATGCATCTCTTTTTTCCCGCTTCCATAACTCCACAGACTTCCTGCTTTTTCATTGGAGGTCCCTATGCCGGAACCATTTATAGAGGATGAGATGCCCAGGGGACCAAGCATACTGCCGCCTCCCTTGATGACCTCGAAGCCCTTCATGGCAATGTCGTCGAAAATAAGGCGATCGTTCATCATGGCCAGTGCGCCCAATGAGGATGTGATATAGGCTGGTTTGTGCCCACATGAGATATTCATTTCATCAGGTATGTCTATCATAAAGGACACCGGGGAATCAATATCAGTCCAGCCATGGATCAGGGCCGCTCTTATCAATGGGTGTTTATTGCTGTCCAATGCTTCATCATTGACCTTGAACCCATCTGAATGTCCGGTCGTGCATTTCAATCTCTGGTCGATGGCGATGCTGACACCGTGACCTGCATAATCCTTATGATCGTATCCAAAGAGGGTGAGGCTGCAAGGCGCGGAGGCCGACCCATTTCCTCTCATATTCATACTTCTTCCCTCTGGCTCTTTCTTTCTTCCATGGTGAATACGATGCCACAGCCCGGGCAATCAACATTCTCTTCCTTTATGGAATACCCACAAACAGGGCATGACCATCCTATCTCCTGAACCTGAGATGTATCGAACCATTTACCTGATAGTGAGGGTTCTATATCAACGGCCTTGTCAAAACAGGTTCTCGCATCATCCAAGCTACCATCATCATAAAGCAATCTGGCCATCTCGAACCATGATTCCGAGTTCTTGGGATCTATCTCTATCGCCCTTTGGAAGCTCTGAATGGCCTTGTCCATCTGCTTTGATGAAGCGAACTTCACCCCCCTCTTCACCCAGACCTGGCTCTTTCTTTCGATTATCTTCTTTGAGTATTCGACCGAATGCACGTATTCATAGATCTTGCTGACCGTTGTCTTGTCTATGCCGGGTATGGAAGTGAGCTCTGTCTTCTTGGCCTTTTCCAGTTTCTCTAGATTGGTGAATCCGAATTCATACAATCTTCTGGCAATGGTCTCATCGATAGCTGGTATCTCCAGGAAATCCTTGAGCACGGTCTTTTCATCCCTCGATCCTGTCAATATCTCCAGGCCTCGCTTGGTTGCCTTGAGCTGATGCTCTTTCTGGTCGAACCTTGCTCCTGAAAGGGCCTCGACCCTGAAGCTAAGCGCCCCCTTATCTCCCTTCTCGATGATGAACACCCCCTCTGACAAATGCTTGAGGGTGGATATGGTCCTCTCATCATGGGCCCCGCTCTCGACCACCAGTAAGGTAGTGAAACCATTGCGCTTGAGAAGTGTTTT
>JAGLQE010000396.1 GCA_023137005.1 Thermoplasmata archaeon | reverse complement strand
GAGCTGGCAAGATACGATATGCCTTCAATGGCCACAAGCGCGAAAAATGGAAATAATGTGGAAGCGGCCTTTGATGAACTGGGCAAAATGATCCTCGCCAAAATGATAGAGGAAGACTAAATAGAACCAGGGGCGGCTTGATGCAGAAGAAAATAATCAAGAAAATATGCCTCCTCGGGGACAATTCTGTTGGTAAGACCAGTCTTATCAAGAAATATGTTTTTGACACCTTTGATGATAAGTACATCGCCACCATCGGCACCAAAACAGTGAAGAAGGAGCTGAACATCGATTATTTTGGCAAGCCACTCAATCTTACAATGATGATCTGGGATATCATAGGCCAGAAGGAATACCGTAATCTCCAGAATATGAGCTTCGAGGGAACCAGCGGGGCCCTGGTAGTCTGCGATATGACCCGGCCAGAGACACTTACCAGCCTCACAGAATACTGGGTTAAAGCCCTCAGGGACATAGCGGGAAATGTGCCCATCATATTCATGGCAAATAAGTGCGATCTTGTTGATGAGGTGAAGATATCCCGGGAAGAGCTCATGGCCATGGCCAAGGAATATGATGCCAATTTCTTCGTCACCAGTGCAAAGACAGGCGAGAATGTGGAGATGGCCTTCAAGATGCTGGGCAAGAAGGTCATGGCCGGAAAGACCGATGGAGGGGTGGACACGAAAGCCCGGGAACAGAAGATGAGTCCAGCCGAGGTCATGGACAATATTGTAGCTCATTTTTGCCGACATTCCAAGCAGGAAACAGACTATGCCATGTCCATCATCAGGAAACAATGTCAGGTTGTGGGTCTGGATATCAGCAACCCTTCGAAGCATACCATGTCTCAGCTGATAGAGAAGCTGGCGATCGTAGAGGCAGACATATTGTCCCAGTTCGAGGTCAATAAGAATCGGATCGAGCGTATGGGCTTTTTGGCAAAGATGTGAGAACTACCGGGCTCGTAGCTAAGGTTCAATTCTTTTAGGGCCACAGATTGCCAGTAATGTATTGCGAAAGTCTTTGAAGGGTAGACCGCCGTTAACTCATCGATATGTGGCAACTAACCGCGAAGGTTTAATCTCAGCGAGTTGGGTTTTCTAATTGCGCATATTCCCTGCAATTGTACGCGATTAGAAGAGCTA
>JAGLQE010000395.1 GCA_023137005.1 Thermoplasmata archaeon | reverse complement strand
GGACCACGAATTTAAAAATTTAATATATAAGTGGCATTATTTCTCAAACTTTAGGGGCGGGGGCGACTGGACCACTTTATGACTTTATAAATTATTAAAAGAATAAAGTGGCCCCGCCCAGATTTGAACTGGAGTTACGACAAATCTGTTTTGGACACAGGAAGTACCTGTATCCAAAACCCCAATGTCGAAGGATACCATTGTAGGAACAACAGAAAGGCGCTTGCGCCGAACTGATGTTCTAGCTACCCTACGGGCCCATTACGTAAATCCCGATACTCAAGCTGGTATTAAACCTTTATCTGCAAAGATGAAGATTAGCCAAGACCAGCTCCCGCTAGTCTTTGGCTATTCCAGCTTCTGACACCATCCTAATCGAAGGGCATCAATTCATCCACAAGATCCACATGTGATATGATCATCCTGCGGCAGCAGTAGCGCTCCAATCCAAGGTCATCAAGGACTGCATCGGGCGCTTCGCCCTTCGCTGTCCTTTCCTTGAATGGCTCGTAGGCGGATCCAACCACCTTGCCGCATGTGAAACATCTGACTGGTATTATCACTTTGAGATCACCTGTACGATTTCTGGCGCTTCTTTCTCGCACCGCGTCCCAATGGTTTCTTGGGGAGCTTACGCCTGGCGTCATTGACCATCAGGCTTCTGTCGTATTGTCTGAATATGGATTCCAGTTCCTCGTCCTCGTGGAATTCCACAAGGCCCTTGGCGATGGACGTTCTGCAGGCCTCTGCCTGTCCCATGAATCCTCCGCCCTGTACATTGATCTCAATGTCCACTACCTCGGACTTCTTGCCCGCAATGAGCATTGGTTCCATGATCTTCAGCCTTGCCAGTTCCGGGGTCAGGATCTCCAGAGGTATGGAGTTCACCCTCACTCTGCCCTTTCCCTTCTTGACAGCTGCTCTCGCGATGGCCGTCTTCCTCTTGCCGCTCGTGTTAACAACTTTTGGTGTCTTTGCTTTTGCCATCTAAATCCCTCAGAAATTCGCACCCAGGCCGACGGAGATATCTCCCACGGTCATCTTCTTGGTGCTTCCTTTGTATCTTGCATTCTCAACTGTCACTAGCTTGGCGCCCTCGAATTCCTTTGGCACGCCTATATAAGCCATCACTCGCTCGTAGGCCGCCTTTCCTCTGGGCTGCTGGTATGGTATCATTCCTCTGATACTGCGCCTGACCAATCGGTCCGGCATACGGGGGTAGTACGGTCCCTTTCGGTTCCTTCCTGTGACACCCCTGTTCCGCCTGTTCTTGTAGTCGGCCAGTATGTCATCCCTGCTTCCTGTGATAAGTACGTTCTGAGCATTGATTATGACGATCTCCTCGCCCTCCAATGCCTGCTTGGCAACATATGTCGCCAATCTTCCTAGGATATATCCTGTTCCATCTATGACCTGCATTAGTTCACCCCATTATCCTGACGCCGCTTCCTTTCGGATTGGTGGCTGCCAGTTCTCCTATCTGCATGAACTTTCCACCTGCATCGGCCAGCTTCTTCTTGGCGGTTCCGGATGCACTGACTGCTGCGACGTTCACAGCTTTCGAGATATCTCCGGCACCAAGTAGCTTGCCAGCTATGATGATGGTGTCCTTATTCTTTGCATGTCGTTCGATCTCACTTAGATTGACCTCGCTCCACCGGGAACTCGGTTTTTCCAATCTCCTCGCAATGTCTCTCCAGATGGCCGCGTCATTATCACGTGACAATCTCTTGAGCTCGA
>JAGLQE010000394.1 GCA_023137005.1 Thermoplasmata archaeon | reverse complement strand
CCAGAGCCTGAGCCGGTGATCGAACCACCCCGGGAGGTGGTGAAGGAACCCGAGCCAGAACCTCAACCACCATCATATTCTCCCCCGCCTCAAGCCGCTCCATCACCAGCCCCTGCCACACTCCCTCCACAGGAGGTGGCAACTCCCATTGAACCAATACCTGTGTCTCCCGCACCCTCTGTACTAGAAACAGTGGAGGTTTCATTGCCCGTTCAACCCGAGCTTACAGAGGTTCAGGCAACTCCCAGCATATCCCGAGACATGGTACTGGAATTGCTGAAGGAAGAGATGGGTAAGTTGGCCGATGTGAAAGGCGACGTGTCAGGTTATGTGGTGCCTGCTGACATCACAGAAAGGCTGGAAAAAATGGAAAATAAATTGACATCCCTATCATCGGACATACCTCAGATAGCCAAGGACTCTCGCCGAGCTATTGATGAGATCGAACGTTCAGTGGATAAAAAGCTGGCCGATATAAATCTAAAACGAATAGATAGGGAGATCGAGAAGATATCTGAAAGGGTATTTGACATAATGGACGAGGTGGGTTTCGGAGAGAGCCTGAATGTGGCCAAGATACCGCCCAATATACTGGAGATAGTTTACAAGGCCACTCTGGAGGACGTTGTAAGGGAATTGACACGCTCCCTTGGTGAGCAGGAGGCCGAAAGGAAGATAAACACCGCCCTGGAAGAGGTCAGGATGAAGACCAGTGGTAGCGAGCTTTTCAGCTACAATGGAAGAAGCATAATCACAGAGAACTTGGCCCGCTCTCTGGAGACCAATATGATCTCTGCAAAGCAGATCCAGACAACTTATAGTGAGCTTCTGAGAAACCTACTGACCAAGGTACCCTATTACAAATCCAAGAACTTCCAGGCAATGATCAAGATCAAAAGCCAGGAGTACGCGGTCGATAGAGCGACCGTACTCAGCAGTGATGTGGAGACCATCAGGACCAATATGAACAATATGGGCCAGATGATCGCCGCCTTTTCCAGTCAGTTGAGTGCCAAGGCCATGCAGCTGGAAGGAGATATAAAAGAAAATCAGGAAATACTAGGATCAAAGAGTGACAAGGCCGATATGGAAAATATCTTATCTGGCATGATGGAGAGAGCGGAGGCTGAGAGAGCTCTTTCAGAGAAGTTCACCAATCTGATGAACGATATGGATGCATTGAAGGGACTTGTCGATAATATTTCAAAGACCCCGGATGAGACCTCAACTGAAAAGGCTGATGAACCCGAGGCCAAGGAATTACCCGAGTCAGAGCCAGATCAAGAGGATGGGAAGAAAGAAAAGAAACCCATAAAACCCAAAACAGAGATCGAACCAGATAAGGAGACCAAGAAGCCGAAGACCCCGGGTACCATGGTCCTGGATGATGATGAACCACAAACCGATCCAAAGGTATCCTCAACAATGCCAGATGACAATGAGAAAAAGGTAATGGATGCGCTAGAGGCTGGCAATTCCAGCAAGACCGCGATCCAGAAGGCATCTAGACTGGGAAAGAAAGAGGTCGAGGAAACTCTGGCCTCATTTGTGAGATCCAAATCAGTGATCAAGAAAGGCCCGAAGAACCGGCCTGTTTATTCGGTTGTCGATGTAAAGAAAGAGAAGAAAAAACCCTCACCAAAGAAGAAGGATGCATCGGATGAAAAACCAGCCGAGAAGGCGGCAAAGCCCGACGACAATAAGAAAAAATCCGGGGCCAAGAAGAAGACGGCCACTAAAACAGTCAAGAAAGGCAAGGAAGAGCCTGAAAAGAAGGGTGAACCGAAGGCTGAGAAGGCCAAGGATAAGAAACCAGAGGCCGCGAAGAAAGAAAAGAAACCTTCTCCCAAGGCCAAGGCTGAGGACAAAAAGCCTGAGAAAGAAAAGAAACCCAAGAAGGAAAAGAAGGTGGATGAG
>JAGLQE010000393.1 GCA_023137005.1 Thermoplasmata archaeon | reverse complement strand
TTCTACGATCCGCAGAAAGGAAGTGTCAGGATCGGCGGCCAGAGTTTGAAAGATATAACCCTGAGCTCCCTTCACGATAATCTATCCCTGATAGCCCAGGAGCCATACCTATTTGACGGGACAGTGATGGAGAATATCAGATATGGAAGGCCATCGGCCACTGATAAAGAGGTCGTGGAGATGTGTGAATTGATCGGAGCCAGTGAATTCATAGAGGTTCTGCCCGACGGGTATTCATCCATGATCGTCGAGGAGGGTAAGAACCTGAGTGCCGGGCAGGTGCAGATGATATCCATTGCGAGAACAATGCTGGCCGATCCGCGTATTCTGATACTTGATGAGGCCACCAGTCGCCTGGATGCTTATTCCGAATCCCTGGTCCAGGATGCCCAGGAGAAGCTTTTCTCGGAAAGGACCACCGTGGTCATCGCTCACCGACTTACGACCATTGCCAAGGCCTCAAGGATATTGGTATTTGAGAAGGGTTCCCTGGTCGAACAAGGCTCGCATGAAGAGTTGATGGACCTGGAAGGAAGGTACATGGCGCTCTACAATACCTATTATTCACATCAGGATGCTGGTGAGATCTCTGACAAGGCCGTGAAGATGGCTCAGAAGGAGATGAAGAAAGTGGAAAGCATGTCCGATAAGAAGAAAATGGGCGGGAAAGGCAAGGGCGCGATGAAAGGTGCGGGCAAAGGACATGGAATGGGCGGGTGAGCTACCTAAGGTCTGATAGGATTTATTTTCATATCATTATTTATGATAATAGAAAAAAAAGATGGACCCATCGGGATTTGAACCCGAGCCCTCCTGCTGGTTTGGGATTGGACGAATTTTGTCATTCGCCCAAACCATGCAAAGCAGGCGATCTTCCAGTCTGATCTATGAGCCCATGCTGTGACCCAAGTTTGATGATTCAAATCCTGAAATGTCAAACTTGGATTATATAGGTCGGAAATTAGACAATGGATAAAATGCTTTCGGATGAATATCCTCTAAATGAGTGGAAACATTAAATACAAATTGGATTTACAGGTAATCGAAAGCAATGGGCGCGTGGCCTAGCCAGGATATGGCGACAGCCTCCTAAGCTGTAAGTCAAGGGTTCGAATCCCTTCGCGCTCGCTTTATCTTTATCTTTATATCAGAGCCTGAGCGAGCAGGGTCGCCCGATTTTTCTTTTGCAATGGAATACTT
>JAGLQE010000392.1 GCA_023137005.1 Thermoplasmata archaeon | reverse complement strand
TTTAATCACAATAAGGGCTCATATCTCCTGCTAATCTTCAACGATTAACAGAGGGGATACCCCCTTTAGGATTGGGGAGCCCTCATTTGATGGGCGAAAACCTTAATATAAGGATTTTTATCCACATACCACTACGGGGGCCCGTAGCTTAGTCTGGTGGAGCGTCTGGCTCATAACCAGATGGCCGCCGGTTCAAATCCGGTCGGGCCCACTATTATTTTCACTACTTCACATGCCCAATCCACACCGGGCAACCCCCCGGTATACCCATGAAACTGTTTTATATGGGTGATAGGTTAAGTAATAGTAATAATTCAATATCAATCAACAATAAGGTGATATAATGAACCTAATAATACCCATTATCGCGGCTGTGGCCGGCATCATCGGAATACTAGTGAACGCCTTCATCATAGAGCATGGTCGGGATGACTGGAAGGATGTTATCAGAATAGCATTGCTCCTGGGCCTGGTGATCGGAGTATCCATCGGGATCCTCAATTACTTCATCATGGTCAAGGTAATTGGCATAAACCTGATAATCGCCTTCACCTTCTTTTTCACCATATCCTTCTGGGCTGGCTACGCTCTCTACAATTCCAAGAAAATGGCCCCCGGTATCATAGTCGCACTGGTGCTCGTATTTCTCGTTGTCTCCCCCAATCTGATAACCACCCAGTTGTACGAGGTCACGGATATCCCTCTGGCCGAGGGCAAGCCCCTGGAGATCGACACAACCCACATTCGGCAGGTCAACTATGAGTATGCAAAATGGAAGGCCGACAAGGTGGTCGGAGAGATGGGTAACCGCGTAATGATCGGAGAGCTGGAGATCATGCTCTTTCAGGGTAGATTGACGTGGATATGCCCTCTGATACACAGAGGTTTCTTCAAGCAGTGGGAGTACGGCGTAACACCTGGCTATATCATGGTGGATGCCGAGGACCCGACCATAGAAGCGGTCCTGGTGGATGATTATCTCATTGACTATTCCTACGAGTACGAGTATTTTGGAGATTACATGCACAGGATCATCTATAACTCATATCAGGAATACGATCAACTATGGGCCTTCGAGATAGACGAGACCGGAGCTCCGTGGGTCGTGATAACCCTCACTCAGCCAACGGTTTCCTATATGGGAGATGTGGTTCGCCGAGTGGTAGTGGCATCACCCATCAACAAGTCCATGCAGTCATATGTCTTCGGTGAGCAGCCGGATTGGATCGACAATGCCTTCCCCGAGGAGCTGGCCGAGAGATACTGCGAATGGTGGGGGAGCTACAAGCACGGCTTCTGGAACACCTACATATCCGAGAAGGATGTCAAGATACCCACGGCCAAGAACAATGCCTACTCACAGGATGGGGCCGGATACTACGGTACAGATGTTTACATGATAGTCGGAGGAGATAATCAGACCTACTGGTTCACGGATTTCACATCACCTGCCAGCTCGGATCAGAGCATGGTGGGATACGTATTGATGAACACCAAGACCGGTGAGTCCAATTTCTACGAGGTCAGCGCACTTCTTAATGGGGACGCGGCCATGGAAGCCGCAACAGCCAAGGTCACCAATTTCGTCGGATGGTACGCGACACAGCCTATTTTCCTGATCATTGATGGGAACGAGACCTGGTTCACACCAGTTCATTCGGGGACCAATATCCTTCAGAAGGTCGCTCTCGTAAGTGCCCAGGATGGAGACGTCACCATGGGAGACACCCTGGAAGAGATCCTGGCGGAGTTCACCGAGGACGTCGTGCTGCCAACCAGCACTCTCATGAACCTGACCGGGAATGTGACGACCATCTACTCCTATGTTTCCAATGGCGAGACCGAGTGGTACCTGGACATCAATGGCACGGTTTTCTATGCTGGCCCGGACCTTCAGCCCTTCCTCATCGAGGTGGGGGACAATATCACGGTGGAATATCAGGAGACCGAAGGCAGGAATGTCATGGTGAGCTGGGAATAAGGCTCTCATGATAAAACAACTCCAGTAATGGGAGGATAGTTTACTTTCACTATCCTCCTCCCATTAATTTAATTATATATCTCATCTATAGGGCAATGTTATGAGTGTGTTCACCGACCTGAACCCGAAGATCAAGGAGGCCTTGAAAGAGCTACGTATCTTCAGGCCCACCGATGCCCAGGCCCAGATGATACCTCCATCACTGAAAGGAGAGAATCTCCTTCTGGTCGCACCCACTGGCATCGGGAAAACAGAGGCCGCTATACTTCCCATATTTCATAATATCCTGGAGATCGAGCCCAAGGGTTTCAATACTCTTTACATCACCCCGCTGAGAGCCCTCAATCGAGATATGATGAAGAGGATGACGTGGTTCGGTGAGAGGCTCGGCATAACCGTGGGAGTCAGGCACGGGGACACCACGACGAACGATAGGCGCAAGCAAGTCCTCAAGCCTCCCCAGATACTTATCACGACGCCGGAAACATTCCAGATAATGATGACCGGTTCTCGCCTTAAGGAGCTTCTCAAGAATGTCAGGCACGTGATCGTGGACGAGATCCATGAGCTGGCACAGGATGAGCGAGGGGCCCAACTATCCATCGGGATGGAAAGGTTGAGAGTATTAACTGGGTGTGATTTTCAAAGGATAGGATTATCAGCCACGGTCGGCACACCCGATAAGGTTGCGGCTTTCTTACGGGGTAGTAGCCGCGAGGTCAGAATTATCAATGTTGCCAGAGATAAAAAAATGATGGTGAAGGTATCGTCCCCCGAGCCACAGGAGGGTGATGACAAGCTGGCGGATACCATCCACTCCGATGAAGGAACAGCGGCCAGGATGCGCTTCTGCTCCGAGCAGATCAAGGCCCACAATTCCACACTTCTTTTCGTGAACACGCGTGACTCGGCCGAGATACTGGGTGCCCGCTTTCACCTGACCGATCCGGACCATCCCATAGGTGTCCATCATGGTTCATTATCCAAGGATATTCGGATACAGATGGAGGACGAGTTCAAGAGCCAGATGATCAATGCCCTTATCTGCACATCGTCTCTCGAACTGGGGATCGATGTTGGTTCTGCGGATTTCACTATTCAGTACAATTCTCCCAGAGAAGTATCACGTCTTGTGCAGAGGCTGGGAAGGTCGGGGCACAAGATAGGCGAGGTCTCCAGGGGTGTGATAGTCACCGACACCAATGATGATATATTCGAGTCCATGGTCGTGGCCAGAAGAGCACTGGCCGGCGAGCTGGAGGGAACGGAGATCAGGTCCGACCCACTTGTCGTATTGGCCAATCAGGTGATCGCCCACATCATGCAGATGGGGGACGAGAAGGTGGACCGCTTCTACAAGATCGTCAAAGGCGCTTACCCTTTCAAAGGCCTGGATAAAGACTCGTATCTGGATGTCATAGAACAGCTGGCTGACATGCGTCTTATTTGGCTGGAGGAGGACGAGTTCCGAAGAACCCGGAATTCTCGAACTTACTTTTTCGACAATGTCTCCATGATCCCTGATGAACGGACATTCAGAGTAGTGGACATCACGACCAGGAAGCATATCGGCAAGCTGGACGAGAGTTTCGTCGTGGCCTATGCCGAGCCCACTGCCTCCCTCATAGTCCGGGGAAGGCCGTGGCAGATCGTGAGCATCGAGGAGGATACCATCTTGGTGGAGCCATCTATGGGCCTCGGGACCGTGCCATCGTGGTCCGGGGAGGATATTCCGGTTCCCTATGCCATTGCCCAGGAGGTTGGAAGGCTGAGAGAGAATGAAAATTTCGAGGATTATCCGGCCATGGCCAATGGGAGGAACAAGGCAAAAGAATTCCTGGCAACCCACAATGCCAAATGCCCCATGCCCACCCACAGGGCGATCACCATAGAGGCCGTGGACAAGATGGTGATAATCAATGCCTGTTTCGGGACCAAGGTCAATGAGACTTTGGGTAAACTAATTTCAGCCCTGCTCATGGCCAGGCTGGGAGAGTCGGTGGCGGTCCGTTGTGATCCATACCGCGTGATGCTCCAGCTTCCAAGAGTTGTCAATATCGCATTGATACAGGACATACTCACCAAGACCGATCCCAATACCATCACCGAGATCTTGCGGCTTTATCTCCGGAACACGGCCTATCTCCGATGGAAATTCGTGTACGTGGCCAAGAAGTTCGGTGCCATCAGGAAGGATGCGGATTACCGCAGCATCAATATCGAAAAGGTCATGGGCGCCTTCTCCGGAACCACCCTCATGAGGGAGGCCGTGAACAAGACCGTGTACGAGAACCTGGACATACCCAAGGCCGTTGAGAT
>JAGLQE010000391.1 GCA_023137005.1 Thermoplasmata archaeon | reverse complement strand
GCTGCTGCACCAGTTGGTGGAGGAAAAGAACGTCTCTGTCATCCTTATCACCCACACCCTGGGAGTGGTGCGGGAGACGACCGACCGGGTCTACGTCATGTACGCCGGTAGGATGGTAGAAGTAGCCGCCACCGAGGAGCTTTTCGCCCAACCGCTGCACCCCTACACCCACGGGCTGATGGCCGCTGTCCCCAGGCTGACAGGCGGCGGCATCTCCGACGGTATCCCGGGGCGGATCCCTGATTACCTCAACCCGCCGCCCGGCTGCCGCTTCCATCCGCGCTGCCCTCGTGCGATGGATGTCTGCCGGCAAGAGAAACCTACTTTCTACAAGCCTGTCCTGAGCCGCGTCGAAGGGCTCAAGCCTTGTACGAGCGGTTGAAGCGCGAGGCAGAGGCGGCGGGCTACTATCTCAACCCTGACGTCGAGTTTGTCCTCGACCTGATGGAAGGGCTTTTGACCAACGAGGAGCGGTACGGCTACTGGGCCTGTCCCTGTCGCTTGGCCGACGGGGTCAGGGGGAAAGACCTGGACATCATCTGCCCCTGTGATTACCGGGATGCGGACCTGGATGAGTATGGAACCTGTTTCTGCGCCCTATACGTATCTGATGAGATAAAGAAGGGTGAAAAAGAACCCGAGCCAATACCCGATAGAAGGCCGCCATACTCTGAAAGAAAGGCCGCCAAGCAGGACACGGCTGAAAAAACAGAGAGACCAGTATCCGAACAACCTCCATCATCTCTATCATATCCGGTGTGGAGATGCAAAGTGTGCGGCTATCTGGCTGCCAGAGATGAGGCCCCACCAGTATGCCCAATATGCAAGGCCACTAAGGATAGATTTGAAAGATTCATGTAAGATACTGTCCCATGAACAATTAAGGAAAAGGAGAAAATAAAATGGCTGATGGACAAGAGATGATAATCGATGTTAGGTCGCGTGAGGAATTTGTCAGGGAGCATATCAAAGGAGCATTGAATATCCCGCATTATGACCTGATCTTTCATGTAGATCTTCTCAAAGATAAGAAAATTTTGCTGGCTTGTAATACTCAGCATCGCTCTAAAATAGCCGAAGAAAAGCTTGCGAATATGGGCATTGGATCCACGGTTCTCACACCGGACGAGCAGAATGTCTATGAGAAAGATGGCAGGCCTATCATGTGTGCCCTCAATTTCATATCCCTAAGACCTGGACAGGAGGGGGATTTTCAGAGCCAAGCTTTGCAGCTTTGCAGGGCCACAGAGAGCATGGAAGGATTCCTTGGCTCGAAGGTGCTGAGGGTTGATGGTATATCGGCCATTGGCAGTTTTTTACCTGGAGACCTGAAAGACGTGGAGATGGAACCTTTAAAATACATACTTATCACCTTCTGGGAATCAAAGGAAGCTCATGAGGCATCTCACAAACTCTCCCAATTCTCTGAGATATATGATAAACTCGGAGAGCATCTGGCCATCATGCCAGTTGAGGAATTCTACGATATATTGAAATGATACAGTGAAGGTGCTCATATGGAAATAAAGGATATCGAGGTAGAATTGGTCAAGTCATGGCCTCTGGATGAGATAGTGGAACTTTATAAGGTCGGAGGCTGGTGGAAGGATCATTATGACCCAGAGGGACTGGATCCACTGATCAAGGGCAGTTTTGCTTTCGCCATTGCCGTGGACCGGAATACCGGAACAGCTGTTGGTATGGGTAGGGCTATATCCGACGGCGTGTCGGATGCCTACATACAGGATGTGGCTGTTCAGGAAAGCTTGAGGGGCAAGGGAATAGGTAGCCTGATCATCAAAACACTGGTGGATCATCTAAGGAAGCATGGCATCGGTTGGATCGGCCTGATAGCCGAACAGGATTCACGGCCCTTTTATGAGAAGATAGGTTTCAATAAGTTTGTGGGTGAGCCAATGTTGTACAAGGGTAAGGAGTGATAGATCAATGTTCACGATGGAAGATTTCAAGGATATCTCAATGGACTTGAAGAAGGAGTTCGATCGATTTTATGCCAGGTATCCAGTCTCACATTCCGAAAAGCTCTTTTCCACCATGATATCATGGAAGCACCACACGGATTATCTCTATCACTTTGTTGGTGATGATCTACTTTCATTAAGCAAGATGGGAGGGCA
>JAGLQE010000390.1 GCA_023137005.1 Thermoplasmata archaeon | reverse complement strand
ACATGGGACAAGGTGGGCAGGATATTCGATATGGAGGACGCGGTTGAAAAACATATTCGTTCCATCCAATCCAAGATGCCACCTCTGAAGGGCAAGGTGGTCGTGGACTGTGGAAATGGAGCAACCTGTAATATCAGCCCCTACCTCCTGAGAAGACTGGGATGCGATGTGATCACCATCAATTCCCATCCAGATGGTACCTTCCCGGGCCGTGGGTCGGAACCCACAGTGGAGAATACAGCTCTCCTCGCTGAATGCGTGAAGAGGTCAGGAGCTCTTTTGGGAATAGCCCATGATGGTGATGGTGACCGAACCCTGGCAGTTGATGAGAAAGGGCGTTTCATAAACGGAGATCTTCTATTGCCCATTCTGGCCAAGATGCAGGGCAAGACCAGTGTCGTCGTGCCTCTTAATATCTCAATGGGCGTGGATCTTTACCTGCCCGATATCAAGGTCGTCAGATGCAAGGTGGGCGACGTGTACGTCGCGGAGAAGATGAAGGAGGTGGGAGCCAGCTTCGGAGGAGAGGAATCCGGAACCTGGGTATTTCCCGAGAACTCCTACTGCCCGGACGGCGTCTTCGCGGCCGCCAAACTGGTCCAGATAGCCATGGAAAGACCGCTTTCGGAGTACATGGACGAACTTCCCAAGTTCAATATTATGAGAAAGAGAATTCCTTTCGGCGAACGGGACAAGGCCCAGGTCATGGCCCAACTACTCCCGATAATGAAGGAATGGAACCCGCTGGACATATCTGATATGGACGGGCTATATGCCAAGTTCAATGATGGCTGGATCCTAATGAGACCATCCGGAACAGAGCCCAAGTTGAAGCTCGTGATAGAGGGTGAGAACGAGGCAAGGGCCAATGAACTTATGGAAATGGCGATGGCCGCGGTGAAGAGGGTGCTGGAATGAAAGCCTTCATACTGGCTGCTGGCGAGGGAACCCGAATGAGGCCCCTCACATCCAAGATATCCAAA
The DNA here is from genome assembly GCA_023137005.1 of Thermoplasmata archaeon. Classification (GTDB taxonomy): domain Archaea; phylum Thermoplasmatota; class Thermoplasmata; order SG8-5; family JAGLSY01; genus JAGLSY01. The sequence goes on along the minus strand of JAGLQE010000390.1, from coordinate 1,813 downwards.
GCACTGTTGCCAATAGCCGGTAAGCCCTTCATAGAACATATGCTGGACGCGCTCAAGGCCAATAAGATCATTGAAATATCCATTCTCGTGGGCTGGGGGGCCAAGGAACTGGAAAGGCATCTGGGAGATGGCTCCAAATTTGGATTGAAGATAAGATACATTCATCAGAAAGATAGGCTGGGAACCGCTCATGCCATAGGCTATGCCAGGAAGCACATGAAGAAGGACGCTTTCCTCGCGATAAACGGGGATGTGGTATTGACAAAGGAAGCTATCAAGACAGTGATGGCCAGCTACAAGAAGAATAAGGACATGGTGATCACCGGGGCAGAGGTTGACAATCCCTGTGATTTCGGGATAATAGAGACGGACAAGAAGAACTGTCTAACATGCCTGCATGAGAAAGTGAAGAACCCGCCGACCAACCTGGCCAATGCTGGCCTTTACCTTTTCACCCATGAGATATTCGATGCAATTGACAAGACCGAGCTTTCCGCCCGTGGCGAGTATGAAGTAACAGACTCCATCCAGATGCTGGCTAAGACCCACAGGATAAGATGTGTCAGTATCAAGGACGAGTGGGTGGATGTGGGCAGGCCATGGGACCTCCTGAAGGCCAATTCCATCCTGATGAAAGACCTGGAAGAGTGCATCGAGGGAGAGGTCCAACCCTATACCACGATAGAGGGGCCAGTGGTCATCGGAAAGGGAACTATCATCCGCAATGGCTCATACATTATCGGACCTGTGATAATCGGCAAGAACTCGGACATCGGCCCTAACTGCTATATTCGGCCTTCAACCTATATCGGGAGCAAGTGCAAGGTGGGCAATGCCACCGAGATAAAGAATTCAATTATAATGGACGGGAGCAAGGTCCCGCATCACAATTACATGGGCGACAGTGTTGTCGGCCGCAATTGCAATTTCGGCTCCGGCACCAAGGTGGCCAATCTCAGGCTGGATGGCAAGAACATCGTGGTAAATATCAAGGGCCAGCGTGTGGACACCGGCATAAGGAAGTTCGGGGTCATTGCGGGCGATGATGTGAAGACCGGGATAAATGCCACCATAGATCCAGGCACGATAATCGGGGAAAAGACCTTCATAGGTCCTGGGGCCATTGTGAAAGGCATAATCGCACCTGGTAGTAAGGTTTACTAAACACAATAGAATTGTCGAGAGTTATAGCAGATGTCTATCAGAGTAATTTATCCACGAACAATTCGTACCCAGCTATCGGGCATCCCAGCTCGAAATTCGTAATCACCTGTGGGTGGATCTCGCCGAAGTGGCCGACCATTTTCCCATCCACCATTATCCTGGCTGACCTTCCCTCGATGTAGGCCGGATCATCATGGCCCTCGATGGTGAATTCCGTGTCCAGGTCCCTCATGATGGATTGAACAAGTGATTTGATACTCGAGTAACTGGCCTTGGGATGTATGGTCATAGTACCCAGGTATCTGAAATTCTTGTGGCCTATCACGACATTCCCGACCTCGAAGATGTTCTGGGGCAGGTCGCGGTGTCTGTTCACGGACAAGACCTCAAGAAGGCTGGGGTAAATGGACTGCCTGGCACACGTTAATTCCTCATTGATGGGATTGAGTATCACTGTCAGATCATCTGGAATGCCGCGCTGGAGAAGGGAGAATTGCTTTCCCTCCGAAGAGAGTGTCAGACCCATGGTCTCCTGGTAGCCGTAGCCAGTCATTAAATTTCGTAATACATTGGAGTAAGTTTCTATGTCTCGTTCTTTAGCAAATGTGAGGCTGGTCGGAAGCCTACCTTCAAAATTCTCGAAGCCGTG
>JAGLQE010000039.1 GCA_023137005.1 Thermoplasmata archaeon | reverse complement strand
GGTTGCCCGTATTGATAAAGAGCATCACGATCTCCAGATAGGAAAATATCTTTGTATTCTTGGTCCTCCATGAAGATATCCAGGGCGATAGATAATTTATCTATATCATTTTCCACCAATGAATCGAAGACCTTCTGGCTATCGCCAAGATGTTCATTACCAATGATCTCTATCTTTTCATGTTCCTTGTATATTTCCATAACAAGGAATGTGCCAGTCAGTATTAGTTGCGTGATTATAAACAATGTTAAAACCTTTGTTCTTATACTACCCATATATATCTCCTCATCTTTTTATTTGATCGAAAAATTGAAATTAGAAAACCCTCCCTATTCGAGAACTGGAGATCATCTTCTCTCCACAACAGCTTAGGGGTTCTGTTCCCTTTTCCATTAGCATTACCGTGTTTCCACAGACCACACATAGGAATTTTTCATCTATTTTTTCCATCGAACACTGGAACATGAATGCTATTTATATACGTTATCTCAAATATATATAATATCCCTATCAATTCCTCAGCATATCTGTTACAGATCTTTTTACAAAATCATACCAAGATATGTGCATGAAAAAGAGAGTAAGAGGGGGGCAGTACCCTCAGCTCCACCTTACGATTTTGTTATTAGACATACTTTCAGCGTAAACATATATATAAGTGATTGATGTATACAAATACAGTTTATATGTCATCAATAAAAACTAAGCTAGCTTATCTCATATTAGGGCAGAAAGGTGGCGCAAACAGGATGAATATCCTTAAGTCACTCTCTGAACGCCCCTTCAATACCAATCAATTAGCTGAGACTCTGGAATTGAATTATCATACTGTTCAGTATCATATCAAGGTACTTCTGGAGAATGATGTGATCATTCGTTCTAGCTCAGGAGGGTATGGTGATGTGTTCTTTTTGGCTCCAGAACTGGAAGAAAATATGAAATTACTTGAAGATTATGAGAAGAAGCTCAACTCTTCGTCAGCACTAACGACTTTCGCTTCCTCCGATGTGTTCTTCAAACAAGTGATGGAACAGATCCACGACATAGCCATCATACTTAATACAAAGGGACAGGTCTTCTTTTGGAACAAGAGCGCGGAGGAATTAACAGGGTATGGCAAGAGCGAAGTTTTAGGTGAGGAGATACAGATCTTTTCAGGTATAGATCGATACAGTGATTTAATGAAAAAACTTGGTGATAATGATCGGTTAACTGGCTACAGGGCAGAGGCCATAAATATAGAAGGAGATAAGAAGAATATCGAGATCTCACTATCGACCATAAAAGACGATGATGATAAAAAGATCGGGTACACCCTTATTGCCAGAGATGTGACAGAGCAGATCAAAGAAGAATCAATTCTCAAGGAGAATGAGCAAACCCTATCCATGATATTCGATAATTCACCTGTGGGCATGATCCTGGTGAACAATGATATCACCATCCACAAGATGAACAGAGCATCATCATCACTTATCTCTACGGAAGCTGATGGAAAACTTCCAGGAGAGGCATTTGGCTGTGTGAATCACATTGATAGCCCCGGAGGTTGCGGCACGACCGACCTATGTCAAGTATGCCAGGTCCGTGGGATCCTGTCAGATACGGCAAGAAGCGGAAAGCCATATCATATGATCGAGACGAGTCTCGATATCAAAGAGGGAGATGATATATCCACCCTTAATTTCAAATTATCAACAGTACCCTTGTATGACCAGGGCGAAAGAAAGGTCTTGCTGATCATTCATTCTGTGGATTA
>JAGLQE010000389.1 GCA_023137005.1 Thermoplasmata archaeon | reverse complement strand
AGTGTCTTTCCAGTGCCTGGCGGTCCATAGAGCAGAACTCCTTTTGGAGGGTCGATACCCAGCCTTCTGAACAATTCCGGGTGCTTCAGAGGTAATTCGATCATTTCTCGAACTCTCTGAACCTCTTCTTCCAGGCCTCCAATGTCCTCGTACGCGACAGCGCCGAAGCTCATATCACTCTCGCTCGCGGCCTCTTCTTTGATGGTCAGAGCAGTGGATTCATTCACCTGGACCACGCCTTTTGGGCTTGTGGATATGACATTGAAAGGAATATTTCCACTCAGACCCACACCAGGAATGAGAATGGTATCGCCCTTGACGACTGGTCTCTGTCCTAAACTTCTTTTGATAAAGGGCTCGATGCCCTCGCTGAATCTTAGTTTCATGCCCTTGGATATGGAAGGAGCTAATGCTATCTTCTGGGCTGGCTGCATATCGGCCTTTCGAACCTCGACCTTTTCTCCCGGGGAGGTGCCGGCACTCATCCTGAGCAGATTGCACATCCTGATCTGGCCCTTTCCCTCATCCTCCTGGAGCATGCGGTATACCTTGGCCGCCGTATTGCTCTTGCCGATTATCTCGATGACATCGCCCACCTCGACCCCCAGTTTCATCCTGGTCTGTGTGTCGATCCTGGCCTTGCCCAAGCCCACATCGGACTGGCTCTGTGCTTTCTCTACTTTTAAATTAATGGAACTCTGAGGCATATTATCACTGCTCCGACCCATATATAGCGGGAGATGGTTTACGTTTTTCGCTTATATTGATTACTGTGTGATTATCAATTAAATATTTGTTTACAATTCCAGTATCTCTTCTACTTTCTTTAATATCTTCTTCCCATCATCGGTGAGCATGTACTTCTTCCACGTGCTCTTCTCATCTATATTCTCAACAATTCCCCGATCTTCCATCTCATGGAGTGCGTGGGAGATGTTCTGGGTGGAGCGTCCAACATCTCTGGATATGTCCGATGGGTGGAGGACCGTGCTCTTCATAAAGGCTCTAATAGTGATCAATCGTCTGTCAACGTCAATGACCCACAATGCATCTTTTTTGATATCCATAATTACACCTTAATTGTCTGGTGCCATGTTATTGAATCATCCCCAAGCCCTAATGCCACAACCTTCAGGTTTGTGGATTCGACCCAAGCCACGCTTGGGTAAGCTGGGCGCAGAGCGCCTGTGGTATTAGCTTGGGTTGAATTCAATAAGGGCTCATATCTCTGTAAATCTTCATCGATTAACAGAGGGGATACCCCACGCTTTAGCGTTGGGGAGCCCTCATTTCTTTTATAGTAGTAGTATGCCATGACCATATTTAATTTTTCATATTTTCTCATATTCTATCACACCAAATAATATTGGATGAAATGCACCAGCAATGCTGTTAGAATTCCCAGAGCCATCAATTTCAGGCCAGAGACAATGATCCATTTCTTCGAGACCTTGCCAATGTATGCGCCAAGAACAAATAGGGTCAGAACAGTGCTAAGCACGGACCATAGTAAAGCCTGGTCATGGTCCAGGAGGATGAATGGCAGGACTGGAATGAAACCACCAATTATCGTCGAGCTCCCATCCAATATACCGGCCTTTATTCTCTCTTTTTTCATATCTTTTCCAATTTGACTGTCCTCGATCCCATTACTCAACATCGCTCGCTCGATCTTCTGGATCTGCAATTGCCCTTTGTACTCTTCAGATGAAAATGCACCCAGGAAATTGGATACACCATTAGCCACTGCGCCGCCAATACCCGCGGCCAGGATTATCGCTTTGTCTGCGGATGACGCCCCTATCACAACTCCTAGGGTTGACAAAAGTCCATCTATTATCCCTCTCACGAAATGGCTCAACATATTCAGGCACCTTGACAGATTGCTAATTCTCTATTGTTCATGATCCTATATCACCTCACAATTGCCTTGTCAGTCTCAGGCTCTCGCACATGCTTGTGGTTGTGTGCGTATGTATTGTACTTTCTCATCACTATCTTCTCCAATTCAACAAAAGCGAACAATGCTCCTGCTGCTGCCAGTATCGGCATCCATCCTGCTACGGAGATAGGTGCGGTCTTGAATAGGGAATTGACCACCGGGATATACACGACACTTAGCTGGAGTAGTATTGTTAATCCTGCTCCAACAAATATCGACCTGTTGCTGAAGAAATCCTTACTCAATGCAGGTATGGTGAATGAGCGTGAGGAGAATATGTAAATCACCTCCATCATGACTATCGAGGTCATGGCCACGGTCCTGGCCTCTATTTCACTAGCACCGGAATTCAAGGCTGAATAGAAGGATATGAAGGCTCCCAGCATCATGATCGAGGAGACCATGACCACACGGGCGAGCATACGATTGCTGATGAGTGGTGCTTTAGGATCCCTGGGCGGACGCTGTAATATTCCTTTTTCTTTCCCCTCTAGTGCGAGTGGAAGAGTACATGTCACCGAGGTAACGAGATTGACCCATAGAACATGAACTGGCATGAGAGGGATGACAAGCCCTGCGAGGATCGCGATGGTGATGACCGAGGCCTGCCCAATGCTCGTGGGGATGAGGAATGTCAACATCTTCTGCAGGTTATTGTACATATGCCTGCCCTCCTCCACGGCGTTCACGATGGTGGCGAAATTATCATCCGCCAGTATCATGTCCGAAGCCTCTTTGGTCACATCGGTTCCCATGATGCCCATTGATATGCCGATGTC
>JAGLQE010000388.1 GCA_023137005.1 Thermoplasmata archaeon | reverse complement strand
TATTCGAGGACCCGCATTTCGCCGACCTGGTTCACGAAGCCGGGGCGCTGCTCTATTACGACGGTGCCAACCTGAACGCCATCATGGGCCACACCACACCCGGCCTCATGGGTTTCGACGTTGTGCATTTCAATCTTCACAAGACCTTCGGAACACCCCATGGAGGAGGTGGACCTGGAGCCGGGCCTGTGGGCGTGGTGGAAAGATTGGCCGAGTTCCTGCCAGTGCCGATGGTGAAGAAAGTGGGAGATGCATTCACTCTGGAATATGATATCCCGAACTCCATAGGCAAGGTGCAGGGGTACTACGGCAACTGGGGAGTTGTCCTGAAGGCCTATATCTTCATAATGCTGAATGGAGGAGATGGGCTCAAGCATATATCGGAAAGAGCGGTCCTCAATTCCAATTATCTGAGAAAAAAAGTAGAGAATTTCATGGATATTCCCTATGACGGGCTCAAGAAGCACGAATTCGTGGCCTCGGCCAGTTGCATGAAAGAGAAAGGAGTGAGAGCCCTGCATATTGGAAAGCGATTATTGGATCATGGATTCCACTCGCCGACCGTGTACTTCCCATTGCTTGTGGACGAAGCTCTCATGATAGAGCCCACGGAGGATGCGTCAAAGGCCAACCTGGACAAGTATGCGGATGCTCTGGCACTCATTTGCCAGGAAGACCCGGAGATGCTCGCAAAGGCCCCTTACAATACCTCGGTAGGGATGATCAGCGAGATAGAGGCGGCCAAGAACCTCATACTCTCGTACAGAATGCTGGTCGAGAGCCGGACAGAATGATGCCCCCAACACTGCATATCCACCACATTATGAACCTGGCATGAGCAAAATATAATTATAATACTAGCACTTCCCACCCTTGTCGAACATGTCTGCAAAGTCAGCTAAGAAGTACAGGGAGAGGCTGGAAGGTTCTTACCGGCTGATCCGGATCAAGAAGATCAAAAGAGGGTTCTACCTCATGCAGGTAGTTCTAGCTCTGGTCATTGCTTCTATTGTCTCTTTCATGATGGGTATGAATATCGAGCCCTTCTTCATCCCTTCTGATATGTTCCTTTTCATCATACTCATATTCGGAGCGGCCATGGTGGGCGAGGGTGTTTATTTCAGAGGAATGGAGATGAAATACACCAAGTCCAAGAGCAGGAGGTTCCTGATAGCCAGGAATTCCATAAGGGCCTCTGCCGTCGCCATCATCCTTTCAGGATTGGTCATATTACTTCTTTTCATTCCCGCCACTGATGATTACATTTCAAGCAGCTTTGAGGACAGCAATAGGGTCAATGATGTTCCCCTTCGCCTGGATGCGGACGGTGGCAATAATAATAGCCAGTCCTTCATCATCCAATCCCACCCATCAACAGGAATTGTCAAGCTGGACAACCTGATACTCTCCATAGACACCGGGGCGGATCTGGAACTGGCGGTATCCAATGAGGTGGATTTCCTACTTGCCAGGAATATCAATCAAGGCACCGAGAACATCTACGATCTCAGTGAATATTCCAGCTCGAGGACCGACTTCACGGTCGTCATAAGCAATTCCGAGCCAGTACCGATCAACGGTACCTATTCCTATCATCTGGATTATGGCATGAGCAATATTTTCAAGATCTTCATACCCGCCATCCTCATGGTGATGATCATCATCCAGATGGTATCCATCTCGGTCATGCTGCCTCTCAGAGAGATGTACGCATCATCATCCATCTACAGCAAGCATTATATTCACGAGAAGGAAGAGGGAACCGAAAGGCTGGCCGATAGGATGAAACTGGAGGCACAACAGAAGGCCATAGAGGAGGCTGAAAGAGAAGCCAGGGAAGCCAAGGAAGCCAAGGAAGCGGCCATGTTCGAGGAGACCATCGATGTCGCTACCTTGAAGGCCCCGGCCCCGCCAAAGCCTGTGGAGACCAGCCCCATTACAAAGATGGGAGACCTGGATGCGGGATTGGATGATGAGAGCGATGTCCCATGCCCCAAGTGCGGGGAGATGAACAGCCCCCAGGTGGCCATGTGTTTCGTATGTGGAAATCCAATGGTCGTGGCCGAGGAGGAGGCAATAGATATCAATGAGATAATGGCCAAGGGAGATAGTTCCATGCTGGCCAAGAAATACATGGAGGCCGGCAGATTCTTCGACCAGATCATCAGTCAAGATAATGCCAATGAACGGGCGCTCCTCGGGAAAGGACGAGCACTCAATGCCCAGGACAAGTGGGGGATGGCGGTCCAGTACGTGAACACGGTCATCAATATCAATCCAGATAATACGGATGCCCTGCTCCTGAAGGGGCAGATATTAGAGGCCAGAGGCAAGACGGAAATGGCTCTCGAGGTCTACAATAGGATAATGATCATAAACCCATTCGTTCAGATAGCCATCACCAAGAAGAAAGAGCTGAGCATGGAGATCGAGGATATGATCGTCGCCGCCGCAGCTGCCCAGGCAGATGAGATGCCTATCGCGAGTGAGGTTATCGCGGAGGACGAGCAGGATGTTGTGGAGTCCTTCATGGAACTTCCAGGTATCGGCCTGGCAAAGGCATCCGCACTGTATGAGGCCGGGTTCATCTCGATGAATAAATTGAGATCAGCCAGTGAGGCTGATCTAACAAAGGTCAAGGGCATCAGCCCGAGGCTGGCGAAGAAGATCAAGGGTTGATATCAGAACTCAAGGATCAATCACACTTGCATTTACTTATAAGTGATCGGAACTTCATTTTATTGGCAGATATGACCCCGGGATTCATGAAAGATTCTGCGACCTGGACCAGTCGAGGAATTATGATCTCAAATGATCTTTTATCAGGGTTGTTCCAGTCGATCCCCGCATCCGCAGCCTGCTTATTCAGGATATGGTTGGCGATCACAGGGTCGCCATGTGCATAACTGAAGCAATCGACCAATACCTCTTTCAATTCAAGAGGAGTGATCTCATCCTTTATCATTATCTTCTGTATCTCAAGATCGGGCATCCAGATATTTTTGTCATCTTTCATAAAAATCGACTGGCCGT
>JAGLQE010000387.1 GCA_023137005.1 Thermoplasmata archaeon | reverse complement strand
GCGAGAACGAAGTGATTGCATTCAGAACTTCGAAAAATTCGAAGTTTTGAATGCACGAATGAATTCGCGCATTCAAAATTCCGAAATTAAATGAAAAATATAAAGGAGGAATTAGATATGGCAGAAGTAAAAATATCCACGGTGGGACTGAATTGTCCTAAACCTTTGATAGAGACAAGAAAGGCAATGAGAAAATTGGAAGCAGGAGACATCCTGATCATCGAGGGCGACCATGCGGTATCCAAGGACGAGATACAGCAGGCTGTCAAGGACACTGGCGATATCGTGCTGGGAGTCGAAGAGACTGGCGGCAAGTGGGTCATCAAGGTACAGAAGAGTGGTTGATGGTGATTTGAAATGGCTGCAAAATCAATGACGATAGTCATGCACGCGGATGACCTGGATAAATCCATGGCTGCTTTCATCCTCGCGGCTGGAGCCGCGGCGAAGGGTATGGATGTCACAATGTTCTTCACCTTCTGGGGCCTGATGGCCATGAAGAAGGGAGGGGCTGACAAGGTCAAGCTCTCCAAGTTCAGGATGTTCACTGGATTTATGAAAAGTACAATGAAAAAGCACAATGTCGCGACCCTGGACGAGCTCATAAAGGACTGTGGCGAGATGGGAGTTAGGATGGTCGCCTGCGAGATGACCATGGAGCTTATGAACACGCCCAAGGAAAGCCTGAGATCGGAAATAACCGAGATCGGCGGAGTTGGAACCTATCTGGATGCTGCTGGTGAATCCAATATCACCCTCTTCATTTAAACTAGCTTTGAGGAAATAATATGTTGGACAAATTTGGTAAATTATCGAGAATGGACCCAGACTCCCTATCATGCCTGGATGTTGTCAAGTGTATCTATAATCTCACCGACACCGATATTCTGATCTTTGAGAATCTTCCGATGGATGAGGGCATCACAGCACAGGATGTTTCAAAACTCATTAGCAAGGACCGATCCACGGCCCATCGTGGCCTGGAGAAATTAGTGGCCTGCGGTGTTTGCTATAAAGAGAGAAGAGCTGGCACCCCCCGGGGATATTCCAATTACTACCACAGGATACCGGCCAGGGAACTTTACAAAAAGACAGAGGCAAGCCTGGACAAATGCTATGTTCAGGTCAAGGAAGCACTAAAGAACATTGATGAGCTGGGTTGAATTGAAGATCCAGTTCATCATTTTTTTCTTTTTTACCATTAATATAATTGCTCGCTCGAACATTTATTATCTGACAGAGGATTAGCAAGCATTTATTCTGCAAACATGCCCCGCCTGAAGAAAA
>JAGLQE010000386.1 GCA_023137005.1 Thermoplasmata archaeon | reverse complement strand
CCTGGACAATACCAGCTAACCTGGCAATAGCAGTCAATCCTGATCAGAATTATGCAAGGATAAATATCAGAAAAGGTGGAAAGAAGGAAGTGATCATCCTTCTGGAATCGAAGATCCAGCAACTTGTTGACATTGCCAAGATAGATGCCTTCGAGATCATGGAGACCCTCACGGGTGAACAACTGAAGGGATTGGAATATTTCCACCCCATGATGGCCGACATAAAATACCAGAGGAATGTGACAGGCCAGTGGGTTCACAAGATAATCACATCGAGCCAGATCGGAACTAGAAGAACTGGTGTTGTCGGCATATCCCCGGGCCATGGCTCTCTTGATTTTGATCTAGGCAATGATCATAATATTCCGGCCTTCTGCCCCATTGACGAGAGAGGTGTGTTCACCACGGCCGTTGGAATGAAATACGGAGGCAAGTATGTCAAGGATGCTGAAGCTACTATCATCAGTGACCTGAGGAGCCTGAGGTTCATACTACATGACCATGATGTCGAGCACAGGAAGGGATTCTGCTGGAGATGCGATGCCCCTATAGTCCACAGGGTCACAAAACAATGGTTCCTTGACATCGAGGAGGTATCTGACAAGATGGCGAGGGCCATCCATACCATTGATTGGTCTCCAAAACAAGCAGGCAATGAACTTTATGAAAGATCACAGCGCTCGTCCAACTGGTGCATTTCCCGTCAGAGGTACTGGGGTATCCCGATGCCCATGTGGGAATGCCTGACAGATATCTGCGGACATCGGATGATGGTGGGTAGTATCAAAGAGATCTCCAAGGCTCATGGATACGGCAAGGACATGGACCTTCACATACCTTCCATTGATAATGTATCTCTCGAATGCCCGAAATGTATGGGTCTCATGAAACGAGTTTCAGATGTTGTGGATGTCTGGTTCGATTCCAGTATCAATTCATGGGCTCAACTTGGCTATCCTCGAAAGAAGAAGGACTTCAAGCAATGGTGGCCGGCCGAGGTCATATGCGAGGAACGGAAGCAGATCAAAAGCTGGATGTACAGCCAGCTCAATTCCAACCTGGTCGTGTTCGGAAAGATCCCATTCAGATCAGCTATCGTGCAGGGTCATATCTCGAT
>JAGLQE010000385.1 GCA_023137005.1 Thermoplasmata archaeon | reverse complement strand
TTTTTATATTCTCCTGCCAAAAGCTTCTGGATGTACGTCTCCACACCAATGAACTCATCAAAGTCACCGCTCCAGTTCTTCAAAGGTCCCGAATAGGCATTGGATATATCCCTGCTGGCGCATTTCAGCTGCTCCTGCAATTCATCCTCCCCTATGTCCATCGCGGCCATTGCCAGGTAGCAGTTATCACCATGCTCGATGAAGACTGAATTATCACCGAAGTCCAGCCTCTCCAGTACCTTGTTCCTCCCACCACTTCCAAAGGAATCCTTTATGAAGTTCTGAACTGCCGTGAACATACTGCTGAGTATCTCATTATCGACATCTGGCTTCAGTCTGCGGGTCTGATGGTTTATCAATCTCCCATCATTGTAGATGAGGAATACATCCTCTATGATGAGATCTGGCGACCCTGCAGGCGATGATGTAGATGGCATCTTCATGGGCTTATCCTGGAATACCTTAAGATCCTTCAGGTCGACCTTCTTACTGCCAGCCCTTCCAGGTGTTCCACCACCATGTGTGGTCTCCCTTTTTCTGATATGGACATTTTGAACAGTGGATGAGATATCTCCCATTGAATAGAAGTGCCCGTCTTCCAGATCGGGTATCGCATTGGTATCGGACTTGGACCTGAAGAAGAGGCTGACCGCGTTCAGGTCATTCTCTGTTCTCAGTCTGCCGATGAACTGGTTCCCGCATTGGGATAATATATTCTTATCCACCATCGCAGGTCTTTGGGTGGCGATCACCAGGCCGATACCTCGCTTTCTACCACGCCGGCTGATCTCCATGAGCTCGTCTATCCTTTCTCCTTTGCTCTGGGGTGCGAACCTGTCAGCTTCTTCCAGTATGAGGAGCATGGGCTTTCTTACCTTATCCTCCACCCTGTAAAAATGCTTGAGGAACTCCTCCACAAGATCGAATTCATTGCTCGATTCGGATGTGTCGAATATCAATTGTAAATTCTTATTGACAGCGACCTCGGCCAGCTTCTCACATATCTGGAAGTTCAGAAGAACATCGGCATCCGGGTCATTGCATGCCCATACGATATCGAACTTCTCCTTCAGGCTCTTGTATTCGCCCTCTGGATCGATTATGATGAAGGGCAGGTCGGCCTTGCAAAGTTCCTCGCACAGTACGCCAATGAGATAGCTCTTGCCGGAGCCGCTCATTCCCATGATCGCCGAGCGTCCAGTTAGGAATTTGCCTCCATCTATGGTGAAGGGATTATTGTCGAATTCACCTATATGAAGTTCATTATCATGCATACGCTTACTACCGCCTTGAATGACTTTCAATGATCATATCTGGACTATGTTTTTCCTACCTTGCCGAATATGTCCTCGACGTGGTCGGTCGGGTCCGAGTACATGTATGACAGGGTCCTGATATAGTTGAGGAATTCCTCGTACATGTGATCCGGGAACACGTTCCTTGTATGTCCGCCATCTGGTTTTGTGATCTTCAGTTTATGCTGTGCGCCTGCCTGGGCCACACCCTCGATCTTGTCTTCCTGAACCCAGGAATAGAAGAACTTCGCGGTCTCCAATGGTACACCAACTTTCTGTGCCCCGTATACCGCGGCCCTTGATGCACTGAGGTAGGATTCCATGAGCTCGTTTCCGGTCTCGTAATTGTAATCCACATCGTATTTTCTTTCCAGCTTGTCGAAGTAATTATTGGCTATTTCCGTGTCCAGTGCGTCCATCTTTGCGAATACGAAAATGGGGTTGACCTTCTCCTTGAATTTGCCCTTGCTCCTGTACTCGACATAGGCCGCTATGATGACAGCCAGTTCCTTGTCATATTCGAGCATGTCCACGTATTTTCTTCCACTGGTCGCATTGGTGAACTTCGCGCAATCCACAATGATCACAAGGATATTGGATTCGAAGACCTGCTTCAGGATCTGAGTAACTTGTTTATTGATCTTGAACTCCTGAATATCTTCTCCCGCAATGTCATAGACACTGAGGATCATACCGAGATAATCACCATACTGGCCGAAGGAAGAGAAGTTCTTTACAAGATTCACTATCTTCTCCACGCCCACTGGCTTGAAGCCCATGAGGAACCTCAATTGCTCCAGTTGGTGGCGTGTGGTTGCTGCTGGGTATTCACCTTGCAGTAAGTTGTTCCTGATATCCAGTATCTTATCCCCCACTTCTGCAGTAACATAATAGACAAAGTTGTCTGGATTCTTGTTCGTGTACATCTCCATTCCCTGATGGAGTAGTCCAATGAATGTTGACTTTCCACACCCACGAGTTCCTATAATTGAGACTGACATGTTTACTCTGAATATTCTATGAATACTTAAACATTGCTTTGTAATTATTATAGTAATTAATAAAGGTCATTTGACCGTATCGTCCAAGGTAGATCACCCAGTTCAAAGTGGTTCCAGTGCTCCTTCCATCTCCAACAGACTTCGTTTCATCGCCTGTCCCTCTATTGATGGTCCACCGTATCCGACCATTGCCCCACTCTTTCCAATGACCCTGTGGCATGGCACGATGATGGGGATGGGATTATTGTGATTCGCTCCTCCTACCGCCCTGAAGGCAAGGGGGCTGTGAACCTCCTCGGCCATCCATTGATATGTATGGATCTCACCATAAGGGATCTCCAGGAGCTTGTTCCATACTTTTTTCTGAAAATCAGTTCCCCGGACAAAGTCAATGTCCACATCGAATTCTTTTAGATCTCCATCAAGGTAAGCCAGTAACTGTTTTTTCACATTTGAAAAAGCCTTATCATCCTTCTTCAGCTTGCAGTCATAATAGGCTTCGATATCCTCCAGTTTAATATCACTGGCTGGAAAATGGAGCTTACAAATACCTTTCTCAGTGGCTGCCACAAAGATATCGCCCAGCCTGCTGGAAAATATAGAATATTTGATGATCTTTGTCATGATATCACTCGAACTTAACACTGACCACTTCTTTGTCCAGCATGGTGCTGGCCTCGCTTAACTTATCCTTCAGTTCATTATGTTCCGTGGCCCTCTTCACCTGCTCCATCACATCGATGGTCTGCCTGAATATCCTGATAAGGTCACCTTCAGCCACCTCGTATTCCTCGACCAGCTCCTTGAAGGTCCAGCCACGCGCCCATCTTTCTATGACAGGAATTCTCAAAGCCAGTCCATTGAGATTGAGATTTCTCATGAGATAATCATTGCTGTTTATGCTGGCCACCAGAGCGTAGAAGCGCCTTTCCTTCTCCGGCCTCTTTCCCCTTTTCGAGTGCCTGACCTCGTAGGTGATGGTCGCGGCCATGCAGGCGATATCAATGACGGACCAGTCCCTCCATTTGTCATCGCAGAATAGTTCGGTGGTCACCAATTCCTCTGTGAAGATATTGGCCCCGAACCTTCCTTTCTCGGTGAGATGGCCATTCCTGACGAAGCCGAGCTTCTCCAATGTCCTCACGCGATTGTACCAGGATGTCCAGACATTCACCCTCTTGCCGCTCTTCCTCTTCCTGAAAGAGTCAAAGCTACGCTCCAGGATCTTCTGGATCTCATGTTTCGAATGCCTATCGGTGAGATTGAGAACCGTATTATATGATAATTTGAATTGAGAGAATATGGGTATCTTATCTTCTTTTGTCAGTCTGGCTATCTCAAGCATGTCGTCGGACCACTTGTCCACGATAGTTATGACCGTGCCACTATCATCCATTCCCCTCCTCCCAGCCCTGCCAGCCATCTGGAAATATTCCTTGGAGTTCACATATCTGAAGTGGGTTCCATCGAACTTCTTGAGCCCGTCAAAGGCCGCTGTCCTGGCCGGGAAATTGATACCAACTGCAAAGGTCTCGGTGGCATAAAGGACCTTGATGAGATTCTGGCTGAAGGCCTCCTCCACTGCCAGCTTTCCGGCTGGAAGCATACCCGCATGATGGAAGGCCACACCGTTCTTCAAAGCCTCTCTAAGGGTCCTGATCGAGTCCATGTCCTCTATCTCGGGATCTGAAAGGTACTTGTCGATGATATCCAGTATCTCGACCGGTGTTTCTCCAAAGAAGTTGAGGTTGAAAGCGGCCTCCATGGCCTGGGTCTCACATTTCTTCCTGGAGAAAGAGAAGAACAGACATGGAAGTTTATCATCCTTCATCATCACCTTGACCAGTTCGAGATGGCCTGGGGGTTGGCTTCCCTTCGGCCTTTTCATCTTCTTGGCCTGGCCCCGATGTCTACTCCCCTGAGCCCTGGAACGATACTTTCGATCCTCGACGGGTATGGCCTGGTCCCTTAGTTTATCCCGACTGACCATCTTTCCACTTCCCATGTAGAAATTATGGTGGAGCGGTACCGCCCTTTTCAGATGCTGGATAACCTGGACATCGTGTTTGTGTATGTGGGCTATCCAGTCAGCGAACTCGTGGGCATTGGGAATGGTGGCTGAAAGTGCCAGGAAGCGAACATTATCCGGTGAGAAGATTATTGATTCTTCCCAGACAGTTCCCCTTTCCGGGTCATTCATGAAATGAACTTCATCCATGATGAGAATACCGACATCCAGTATGCTCTCTGGGTCCGTGATGGCCATATTTCGATAAACTTCGGTGGTCATCACAAGTATCTGGGCAAAGGGGTTGATGGATACGTCACCCGTGAGAATGCCCACCTTGTCAGCTCCGAACTGCTCCACAAAATCCTTGTATTTCTGATTGGAAAGGGCCTTGATGGGAGAGGTGTAGACCGAGCGTTGGCCCCAGTTGGTGTAGAACTCGATAGCGTACTCTGCTATGAGTGTCTTGCCAGTGCCCGTAGAAGCTGATACCACCACCGACTCTCCCTTGGAGATATGGGTGCAGGCATCTATCTGGAATTTATCCAGCTCGAGACCGTGGAATTCCATATGTGGGGGTAAGGTAACAAGCATAAAAAGAAGGAGGGTCGTCTGTCTATACCTGACAAGTCTAGATTTGTGATGATAGTCTTGTCCTGTAAAGCCTTGTTCAATATCTGTATCAATTGGTTCAATGTTTGTATCAACCAGTTTAACGTTTGTATCAAAATCCCTATTAATAGAGAGGGTGATAGTAGGAATAGTGATAATATGAAAATAAAACAATTGACCTCATATATGATCGTGCTGGTGATGTTGACCGCAATACCCATGGGCGTATATGCTCAGGAATCTGATTCCTCAGTATCCCCTGGAGATGATGTGGGAGTGGGCATTGATCCTATACCCGAACCGTACATCGACCCATATTATTGGTGGACACCCTCAGGCTTTGATTATTCCAATGGGACCGCTAATGGAACCTATGTGGATTTCGAATTGGATGAAGCCACTGGCATTGTATCGGACTATACCGTGACGATGGTCAGATATGATTACAACTATCCAATGCTGGATTATGACCTCAAATACGATGACGATGAAGAAGGTGGGATCATAGAGCCTGATTATGACTATTATCCATCCATGCCCGAGCCCGAAGAGTTCACGGTGAAGTTCTTTGATTCCATCGAGATAGAGAACTTCGTGCCAAATGGACATCCCGGCATCTTTGGTGAGACCCTCACCTTCCTTGGAGAGGATATCATGATGACCTTCTCGGATTATGACTGGTCAATGGCATCATTCATGGTCGGGGACAGCAACCAGACCATTGTTCTGAATGTGGCTGATGGCCTCAATATAAGCGAGCAGCCATACTGGTATGATATGTATGAACTGGATGATATGGAATATGAAGAGATCATAGTGGATGAATACAGGGAAGAATGGGAAGATACCGAGCCATTATCAGATGATGAAATGGATGGTGGCATTTTGATATCTGGAGAGGATGCAAGTCCATTATACATGGACCCCTACATGGAGATGTGGCTATGGGACGAGGTGTACATATCTGATGATGACACTATGTGCTCCATCTGGGTTGATAATGGTGTGGTCAGTATAGACGGTGATACCATAACCATCACGGTAAATGAGGGAGGAAATATTGGTATTTCCACATGGATCGAAGAACCATTCTACTATGATCCTTACATGCTTGATTGGGCAGAGGATGATGCCTATTATGATATGGACATTGACATGGATTCCATGATAGAAGAGGGACTATTGGCCGCGGTCGGTTACCTCTTTGTTGATGATAAAGGTGAAGAATACACAGATGCCAGTACCTACAATGACCCGAGCTTCAGGATGGAGTTCACAGATATCAATGAGGATGGCTTTGAGGTCGAGGTGGAATCCAAGATAGAGGAGGGACGAATAGTATCGATAAATCTCAATGATGGAGCATTGGATGCCACAGCGGACATACTCGTCATGTTGGATTTCGAACACGAGATCCCGGAATATGATTCAATTGAAGATCTGGCTGAATTGGTTGGCGGAACAGAAGCTGGCTATTATATGGTATTTGGAGAGGAGCAGAGCATCCTCTTTGTCTATGTGCCTCATTTCTCTCTGCACACGATATCTGTCCAGAGCATATTGGGTTCTGATGTGAACTTGCTGGTGCCGGGCATGATGGCTGTGGCCTTCATCGCCCTTGCCGCGGTGCTCGTAGTGACGAGGAACAAGAGAAACAAGGATGAATACTGAACATAGGATATAGAGGGCTTGTGGCCTCACCATGACCATAAACCCTCTACTCCTTATCTATTAATTCAAATAGTCGAAATCCTATATATGGCCGAGAGGGAAAATAATGAATGAAATAGAAGTATTTCTGAGACTGGCATTCTTCGGACTGGGGGCAATATTATTCGCATTGACCCTGGGTTCCGTACTAAGGACCAGGGAGATGAAGATATCATTTGCAGCCATCGGATTTGGCATATTTGCCTTTGAGGGATTATTGCTGGCTGCGGGAATTTTCTCAAACGCTGCAGAACAAATGATAACCATTGGATTGCTCGTGGGCTTGAACTTTGCAGCCATGGTATTCCTGTACCTCTCGGTGATCAAGAGATAGGTGGATCAATGGAAGAAGATCTGCTGGCCCTATCAAGACGCAGGACGATATACGAGCATATCCTGGCCCATCCTGGCACATATATCCGTGAGATGGAGAGTGCATTGGAACTATCCATGGGTGACCTGCAATATCATCTTCGCCAGCTGGAAAAAGGTGGACTTGTCACCACTCATGATGACGGCCACAGAAAGAATTATTTTGTAGCAGAGCAGGTGAAGCTCATTGACAGGCATGTGCTGTCAACCATGAAATTGAAAACCCCAAGGCGAATAATCATCTTTCTCATGTTCAATCCGGATTCCTCTTTCAAAGAAATATTAGCACAGTTCAGCTTCACCAAAGGCGCGCTCTCCTACCAATTGAAGAGATTGCTCAAATCAGGTATGATAGTGAAGGGCAAGATGGAGCGTGAGAGCATCTACAAAGTGACGGATGAGGATCACATGAGCCAGGTATTGATGACCTACAGGTCGGGGATCATGGACGAGGCCCTTGACAATTTCATAGACACCTGGACGAAGATCGGATGATAATAGAATGCTCGCGATCGGGCATGTAAGTCCGAATGCGAGTACCTTCGCCCACCCCTCTTAACCTTTTATATAACCCCGGGCAGATTTCCCACCGTGTACGTCAAGCATCAGATGATAGAACCAGATACCATTGAGCGAAGGGTGTACCAGGAGGTCATATCAACCTCGGCCATACAACGCTCGACCTTAGTCGTGCTCCCCACTGGCATTGGAAAGACGGTAATCGCTCTCATGGTCATCGCTGAAAAGCTGCGTACCAAGAAAGGCAATATCCTATTTCTGGCCCCTACAAAGCCACTGGTGGAACAGCATGCTAGATTTCTCAAAAAGCACCTGATCGCCGAGGAACCAGTCGTGCTCACGGGCGAGATCCCGCCTGCCAAAAGAAAGAAACTGTGGGAGGGTAGCCAGATCATCTGTGCAACCCCGCAGGTGATATCCAATGACCTCATAAGCGGCCAGATAGGTCTTAACGATACCTCTTTGATAATCTTCGACGAGGCACACCGGGCCACGGGTGATTATGCCTATGTCTTCATCGCCGAGAAATATATGAAGGTTAAAGACGGCCATGTACTGGGAATGACCGCTTCCCCTGGCTCCAACAAGGAGAAGATATTGGAGGTATGTGAGAACCTAAACATTCAGGGCGTGGAGATCCGGCATGATTATGATCCCGACGTCGTCAGATATGTTCATGATGTCAAGCTTCGCTGGGTCGAGGTCAGTGTGCCCAAGGAGATGAAGAAGGTTCTGGACTTCCTCAAAGGAGCCAGAAAGGAGTACACTGATCAATTGCAGACCCTGGGCTACCTGGCCAAGAGTCGATACACGTCCACCAAGGACCTGCTGGCCGCCCAGCGCGAGGTCCAGGCAAAATTGAACAGGGGTTCCACGTCATCATCGGATTATGAAGCTATCTCCATGATCGCTGTCACAATGAAGCTCAACCATGCTCAGGAGATGGCCGAGACACAGGGGCTAGCAGCCCTAAACACCGCCTTCGAGAAGATGAGCAAGGAGGCGAAGACCAGGGGAGCCAGCAAGGCCTCCAAGACGATAATCACCCTTCCCAAGATACAACTGGCCATGAAAGAGGCCCGAAGCCTCAATATCACGGGTATGAAAAATCCCAAACTTGACAAGGTCAAGGATATAATCTCCCACCAGCTCTTGACCCACAAGCACTCCAAGATAATTGTTTTCACCCACTTTAGAGATACATCGGAGATGGTGGTCGAGGCCCTGGAAAAGGTGAATGGGATCACGCCTGCCAGGTTCGTTGGCCAGGCCAGCAAGGGCTCGGATAAGGGGCTGAATCAAAAGCAGCAGATCGAGCTTATCGACCGTTTCAAGGATGGGGACATCAATGTCCTGGTCGCCACATCGGTTGCTGAAGAGGGGCTGGACATTCCAGCCACTGACATGGTGATATTCTTCGAGCCAGTACCTTCCGAGATACGCACGATCCAGCGCCGTGGAAGGACCGGCCGCCAGAGCTCGGGCAAGGTATTTATCCTGATATACAAAGGCACTCGAGACGAGGCCTATCACTGGTCCAGCCGCCACAAGGAATCCCGGATGCACAAGGAACTGGAGGCATTGAGAAGAGAACTGAGGGGCGATATGCAGGTCGGGGGACCGAGGACCGGGAATTTCGACAATGGATCTCAATTTCATGCAGACAATTCACAGATAAAGCCAGAGGGGCCACAGCGTTCACTGGCTGATTTCGAAATAGCTCCAGCAGTGAAGAAAAAGAAGCCCGAAGTGAAGGTCACACCTCCCAAGGTCAAGGGGCCTGCATCTCCGAATGAAGCCGTCATCGAGAATCGTGATGATGAAATTCGTGAGAGAGCCGCAGAGATCGGCGAGGACCCCATCAAGGTCATCGTGGATACCAGAGAATTCAATTCCTCGGTCGTGAGAGAACTATCACGGCAGGATATAATAGTCGAATCCAAACAATTGGAGATCGGAGATTATATCGTATCCGACAGGGTGGGTATCGAGAGGAAGGAGATAGACGATCTCCTCCATTCCATCAAAGATGGACGATTATTCCAGCAGGTCAAGGCCCTCAAGCGCGCTTACCTCAATCCCCTGATAATAATCGAGGGTGAGAACCTGTACTCCAGAAGCGGGATGGGAAAACAGGCCATCATGGGAATACTGGCCTCCATCACCATTGACTTTGGGATAACCATCATGACCGTGAAGGATGAGAAGGAGACCGCGGACCTTGTTGCCGCCATAGCCAGGCGAGAACATAAAGAAGGTCGGATCCCCGCGATGAGGCAGGATAAAGGCACCATGCTCTTGCAGGAAAGGCAGCAGTACATGATCGAGGGATTGCCCAATGTGTCAGGAGTGCTGGCCCAGCGTCTTTTATCTTATTTTGGTAGCGCCCAGGCCATCATGAATGCCGATGTGAAAGAATTGACCGAAGTAAAGGGCATTGGCAAGGGCATCGCCCAGGGAATAAGGGATGCACTGGATGCGAAGTATTATTCTAAAGAAAAGAAGGATGATAAGGATACTGATCCAGTTAACTGATCCTTTCCAGCTTGTCCGCCCTGTTACGATAGGATTTTGCCTCGGATTCATGGATCTTGGACTTCTCCAGGTGCTCGGTGGCCTTTCTCTTTCTTCCAATGGCCTTCTGCCGATTCTTGGCTGCTGAAGATTCTGCAGCACTGGCCTTGGATTGGAGCTTGGCTATCTTGCCCTTGAGCTTGGCTATCTTGATATGAGCCCTTTCCAGCTTGCCTGCTTCCAGATAGGATAAAGACATTTCTTTGTCCGCGATCTTGACCTCCACGTCCTTGACCTTCTCCAGGAACTTCTCGGATTTTCTCCGGAATTTGGATACCGCCTGCTCGTGCTTGACCTGGGCCGCTTCCTCCGCTCTGTATTTCTTATAGAATTTGGCTGCCTGGGCACTTTGTTCCGCGGCTCTTTCCCTTAGGATGGATACATCATGAACGCTCTCGGTCTTCCTCTTGGCCAATCTGGCCTCGGCGATCTGCCGCTCTATCTCGGCCTGGGTGAGATCGGTCTTCTTCTCTTCTTGAGGCTGTTGAGCTTCCTGTACTTGATTAGTCTGAGTGCTTGAGTCAGAACTTGATGAGCTATAGGTGGAAGTATCTTTTTCAGGCTCCTGAGATGATGCGCGGGGTTTTTCCCCGCCGTAAAATACCTTGTCCTCGTCATCGAGATAGGAAGATGTCATATTATCGAACATATATAGGACTAGGGGATATAAAAGGTTTTTATGGATTGTGATTTTGTATCATGCATATATAAAGACAATATGATCTATTTCATCTCATCAACAGAATACTAGCATCTGCCTCATTGATGATCTTTCTCATGATGTCCCGCCTTAGGATGGAGCATTCCCAATTGATTATTACCAGTTGATTGGCCGTGCTTCTCACATCCTGGATGAATTCCAGGGTGGGATTACCTTCAATAACTTCTTCCACGACCTCTATGCCATATACCTGGGCTATTCTCTTCGTGTGGATGAGTATCTCCTCGGCATAGGAGTTCTCTGGATTGTGAAGGACGAGAGATTTTATGGGCACATCATTGACCCTAGCCATTCCCACAGCATAGCTCGCACACAGCCCCTCATGGCGCCTGTCGGTTATGAAATGAAGAACCCGTTCGAACTTCTTGTACTGCCTGGATTTTGGAATATAGAATGAGAATGGAGTATCATTGATGAGGTTCTCGATATACTTGGCCGGGATATGGTATTTCAATAGGCTCAGCTTTCTCTGGGGCAATATTATCAATGGGTTCTTGGAAGGATCCAGTTCATTAACGATCTTCTTGAACTTCTCGAAGATATTGCCCATGTAGGATTCACATTCTAGCTTGATACCGAACTCAATACCTTTTTTCTCTATGACCTCTCGATATCTGATAAGAGTATCCGGGAATATGATACGGCAAGAGGCTATACCACAGGATGCCAGATGCAATACCTCATCCAGTATCATTATATCATCCTCGCTGATCAGCAAACATACAAAGGAATCAATGGGCACGATGGTTTGGAATTCGCCACTTATGGCATCCACTATATCGGGTTCCAATTGGCCCAGGCTGACAAGGGATATCACATCGCCTTTTTGAAGGATGGTATCAGACTCTGGCTTGATAAGATGGTGGCCTCGTAATACGGCCCCTATAATGGTATCCTGAGGGAGCTTGATCTCCATGATGGTCTTTCCCAGTGCTGCCGAATGCTGTGAAATGGCTATCTCTGTTATATTCTCGCCAACGGGGATCAATTTTCCAAGTATGGCATCGATGGTCTCGCTTATCGGAGATATGAGATGGTTTATGCCAGCATCCCTGAGTTCCTGGAAATTCTTGATATCATGCAGAACGGAAATGATCTTTACCTCGTCATCCAGTTCCCTGGCCGTCATGGCTATCTTCTGGGCAAAGTGATCCTTGTTCGTGCTTATGAGCAGGAACTCTGCCTCCTCAATGCCCGCGGTCTTCAGCACATTGGGGTCGGATGCATCTCCACCAACTATCTCCCAGTCAGGGTGTTCACGGCCCAGCATTATTACCTTTCCGGGGTCAGCATCCACCAGGACCGAGTTCTTTATTCTCATCTTCACAGCCTGGCCTGTGTCTCCCGCACCCACGATTATGACCTTGTTCAGGAGATCACCTCAGGTCTAGATCTCATGCGGTTGCCCCCGTATCTGGCCTATAGATCCTTCTGAAGAGCATGGGACAGACAATACTGGTTGTTATCCCCACCAGGATAAGGGCGCTTCTCATGGATTCGTCAATTATTCCCAATTCTCTTCCGATCTCTGCCGCGGCGATTATCAGACTGAGCCTGGAGGCCAGAAGGAATCCTATGGCCAGAGTATTGCGAGCCTTGAAGGTGGGCAGAAGGAATACGGATGGGATCAATTTCACTATAAAGGCGATGGCCAGGAATATGAGCATCATTCCCCAGATATCCGTGCCGCCAAGTATGCTGGCAAAGTCAAATGATATACCCAGGTAAATGAAGAAGAAGGGTATGAGAAATCCGAAGCCCAGTCCGAACAATTTCTTTTCCAGGATCGCCTGTTTCGTGAAGGTGAAAGATATGACCGCACCGGCCATGAAAGCCCCCAGGATGGCTATGCTCGTGGATGCCTCTCCGCCTATGGTCTGGGACATGGCCACAAATATAAATAAAATGGCGATCGAACCTCTAACTCCCAATTCCGTTGCATCGTCCTTGGAGAAGAACTTGACCAGGGTATTGGGGAAGTGCCAGATGGCCAATCTACCTCCCAGGTGTATGGTGAAGAAAAGAGATACGATGAAGAAGATGAAGACAAGCGGCATCATGGCTCCCGGGCCAGAAACATCTATGGTCATGCCAATGGCATAGTAGGTCAGAAGTATCATTGTAGCGAAATCAGCCACGATGGCCGAGAGGATTATCGTCTGGCCAGCATTGGTCCGACTCAATCCTGTTTCCCTCAATGTGGGCAATACCACGCCCACCGAGGTCGTGCTCAGAACAAGTGACATGAAGAAGGGATCCTCGGATATGTTCAAGGCACTGACTATGAAATAGGATATGGCGAGGGTGAAGATGAATATGACTATCGCTGACAATAAGGATTTGATCCCCTGCTCCTGAAGTATCTCGAAATCAATCTCCAGGCCTGCCAGGAACATGAGGAAGATGAATCCGATGAGGGCCAGGAATTCCAGGGATACGGATGAGCTAAGCAGGCTGATATTGTAGAATTCCAGGAAGGCGAAGGAAATAAGACCGACTACCAGACCAAAAAGTATCTCACCCACAACGATCGGTATTTTCAACCGTTCACAGATAAGGGGTGCGGCAAATGCCAGTATAGCGGCAACCACTAAAGAAGATAGATCACTGATCTTAACACCGGGGCTTAATCTCACAGTGGATTATATAACTGTTGCTTTGTAAATATGTTTTAAGTTATCTATCATTACATTTAATAATACGAGCCTTCATCCCCCGGAAGCCTTTTCTTTTAACCTCGCTGTGCTGGCTCGGGCTCCAAAAGAACAAGGTTTCCAATCCAAAAGAAAATTCGCCCTCACATGCTCGCTCGGTATCTTATCTATCATTACATTTAATAATACGAG
>JAGLQE010000384.1 GCA_023137005.1 Thermoplasmata archaeon | reverse complement strand
GTCTTGATAACTTCTTCAATATTCACTGGCTTTTCCTTCCATACATCATAGTCGGTTATCATGGCGATATTCGCATAGCACATGCCCAATTCCCGTGCAAGCTGGCATTCGGGAACCAGGGTCATGCCGATGATATCCGCGAAGTTGCGGAACATGTGGCTCTCGGCTATTGTGGAGAACCTGGGGCCAGCGATGGTGATGTAAGTTCCTTTCTTATGATGTGCCAGGCTCTGTTTCTCGCATTCATCTATGAGAAGTTTTCTCAGGCTGCCGCACATTGGCTCGGCAATGGATAGATGAACCACCTTGGGGCCGTCGAAGAATGTGAGGTCTCTTCCCCGGGTGAAGTCAATGAACTGGTCGGTGATGCATATCTGGGCTGGCTCGTATTCCTCCTTGAGAGAACCAACGGCTGACGGGCACAGGAGAATACTCACACCCAGCTCCTTCATTCCCCAGATATTGGCCCGGTAATTGACCTTGTGTGGAGGTATGGTGTGGCCGGGACCATGGCGACTGAGGAAGAATAATTCCACACCCTCATATTCGCCTTTTATGTAGGGGCCAGATGGCTGACCATAAGGGGTATCGACATATATCTTATCCTTCTCTGTGAAGAATCCTGCATCTGCAATTCCACTTCCACCAATTATTCCGATCTTTAGGGTCATATCATCACTCTGAAGGGGGAATGGATGGGATGGTTAAAACATTTCTGCCCACTTTATCATTATTTATGATCCTCAAAAAACTTTATATTGTGCAAATTAATACACAGCCTGAGAAGTGGATATTGCTGATTTTTCTCAGCCACTCTTTCCCCCAGGTATTCACTTCTCGACTTTTTCAAGATCTTGAACTATAAGCCTTTGGCTAGTATATCGCCACTCCTCTCACACCGTCCAGCTCCTTGATCTTGGGAAGTAGTTTTGACGGGATTGGCTTCTCGGATATGAAGAAGGCCTTGGGTTCTTTCTGGATCCCGGGGTCATCTGCCAGGACCTGCCGTAAGCTCACACCTTCACTTGCCAATATACGGGTTACATCGGCCATGATCCCTGGCTGGTCAACATCCTCCGGCAGAATTTCGAGAACTCCCCATTTCATGTGCGGGGCCACGGCCTTGAAGGAGCATATCGGGGCTATATTGGAGAATACCTCGATAAGCTGATCGTCAGCCATTATCGTCTCTATCGTTGATAGGACCACTCTACGATCAACCCCGATCGAGAGAGCGAGGGAGCTGGCGGGCATCCTGATATCTCCAGAGTGGAGAGTCCCATCTCGGACCGAGATGCCAACTTCCATCATCTTTTCTGCGATCTTTTCCTGTGCTGGATACTTTTCAAATTTTATTTTCACGATGTCCCACATGGTTTCACCTTGAGGGTGCGATACCATCATTGTATAAATAGTTTCTTCAATGTACAAAAATATACATCGGTGATAAATTTACAGGTCCATATTATAGGTTATGCCTTCTGTATTGACCCTGAAGCCCAGAGATATGTAAAGGTCCAATGCTTTGGAGTTCTCCGCATCCATGCCCAGGTAGATGGGACATAGACCTCGATCCCATACCCAATTCATTCCATCGGCCAGCAGTGCCCGTCCCAGGCCCTTGCTACGGTACTCCTTACTGACACCCAGGATATTGGCCCAGCCGTCCTTGGTCCCGTTCTGCTCATTGTAGATGGTGGGCTCCTCGCACATACAGACACCGACTGTCTTATCACCCTTCCTGGCATAGGTCAATATGCTGATCTCCTTCTCGGTATCCCGGTACTTGATGAACCTCTCCACGGGTTGTGGAGAAAAATTGAAATGATTAGCAAAGGTATCATTGAAGGATTGGACAAAATCTGCCACATCCTCATCACTAGCCTCTTTGAACATGACCTTATGAAATTCTATGCCATCAGGGATCGCAACCTCCGGCGGCCTCTCATCCTTGTCGTATATCATGGTGTAGCC
>JAGLQE010000383.1 GCA_023137005.1 Thermoplasmata archaeon | reverse complement strand
AGAGACCTTGAAGGAGAAGGGAACCACACCAGTGGCTCTAACCACCTGCCACAGGTCCTCCAGCGTCATCAATTGTGGAATGAAATAACGTTTGAGCTGGTCCAGTGATTCTCTGGACTTGGTCTTGATGGATCGTGGAAAATAGTAATCCATTATGAAGCCTCTGATCATGACCTTGGATCTCTTGACGCCCTGACTCATGTCCCACTTGTTCAGCTTCAAGGAATCATAATGGAAGGTCTCCACCCCCCCCAATCCGTGACCCAGCAGTACGATCTTCTTGGTGGGCATGTCAAAGTCCCAGTTCCCCTTCATATTGGGCTTGAAGAAGTGTATCTCCAGTGTCTGGAGTTCCTTGAACTCCAGGATGGATTCAATAAGTGATAATCGCCTCTGGCCATTGACTATCCATCTTATCTCTGACAGTGGAACTCTTTTCACGGCCTGGAACTCGTAGAGAGCTGTTTTCAATTGCTTCTCTGCGAATATATCGACCTCGTCCTCTGTTTGGAACTTGATGATCTCGCCAGCGGCCTCCAGGAATTCACTCATCTCTGCGGCTGAGAGGATTGGCATATAAAACCATTTTGGAGGGTGATGCTTGGGAGAGTCTACCCTACCCAAGCACTGCAATTCCTATTATTCTATCACCAAGGTCCGATACCACCTTTCTGCATTTCCCACTTGGCCAGTTGCATCATCATCCTCATCCGAATACACCCACCATTCCAGGAAGTAATAGAGGCAGTTGAACAGTGTGATGGCCAGTATCAGCAGGACATACTTCTCCAGATGTAGGGAGAACTCGTACACCCCCCAATTCTGTGTGATGACCACCCCGCCCCCCAGAAAGGCGAAGAGCCAGAGCATGGCTGTCGTCACATAGGCGTAGTTCAGCCATAATCTTCTCTTATCGCCCCTGGGATACCGGATACTTAGCTGCGATATGACGACCATCAGCAATGCGAAGGGAATGATGGTCCAGATCATCATCATGTACCGCTCCTCGGATAGCTCCGGGTAGGTCTTGATTATGTTCAGTAGGACCATGATCGGCATTACCAGATAGAATATCAGCGCGAACACTGCTTTTACAGAATATCTTCGGCCAGTGTCCTTGATCGTTTCGGTTTTTTTAGGCACTTCAGGGCTTGATAGTTTACGCTTCATAGGTAAAGCTCACCTCCCTCAGTTCTGCGGAGATCATCCCATCTTGGATATCCACCTGCACATTGATCGAGAAGCCAAGGTCCCCATCGCTCATGGGAGCTGTTATGTGGCATGCCAGATCGGTAGATACATCATTCACCCTAGCAATGTCCAGGACCAACTCCGCTCCCTCATACAGGTATGCGGTTGTTCCATCCAGGCCTTCCATCAATGTCATGATGGACGGAGCAATAGATGCATAGGCCATATTGAGACCACTCTCTGCCAGTTCCAGGATCGTTGTCAGGCCAGACATGATATTCTCATTGCTAAACATATCATCCATCATATCATCAAGTGGTGCTTCCCAGGGATACTGTATCACCTCGTCCACCGTGAAATGGACCAATCCGAACATGTAGTCCGCGTCTATGTCCACCATCAGGCTCATGGTATCGTCCCTGCTCAGGAAATCTATCCATCCTGCGGGTGTGAATACATCCATTGGAAGGGTCACTATGATATCGAAGGTCATGTCCCCCCCACGGGATATCACCATGTCCTCTCTGTGAAACTCAATGATCCTCACACCATGCGAGTTCTCCAGCCAGGCATTTATGTCCAGTTTATCTATATCGAAGGCCCCATGATTGCTGACCTCGAAGGAGCTCATGAAGAGCAACTTCTTACCAACCGGGTCCACCGCCCACTCGAAGCTATCCTCCCTCGGGAGCTTGAAATCGATACTGTGGGTTGCCACTGTCATCACATTGAGGAATGTCATTGTCGCTATCAGACAACTCAATGCTATTGCTATTATTCTTACATATACCAGATCTTTTTTCTTAAATTTTTCGAACACCGTCACCTCCTGTTTTTGACAGCGTCCTAACCTATTTCAAATTGGAATTCATTGATTTTTCTATCTATCTAGCAGCTATCGGAGATTATAGGATCATGATCTCCTTATCCTTGCTTTGACTCATAGTATCTCAACCGTGAATTATATTTTGAACAGTCTGGCTATTCATATACGCCCACAGCTAACTGTTCATTCCAACTACAATGCCATGCCACATGCCATTGTCCCCAGACCCTTTTTTTTAAAGGTTTCGTCCACTGTCTATATTATATCTATGTATAGGGGTTGTATATAATACTTGTGTAAAAAGAATGCCAAAAAATAGGTAACTGGTCCAAATGTGTAGGGCATGATGTTCACCATCCTGATAGAATTTTAATACCTCACGCACATCACGGTTTTGATGAAGCTCGCCTCCCTCAGGATAGACAATCCTTTTGTCCAAGCCCCTCTTGCCGGAATAACCGATGATCCTTTCAGAACCATAGCCAGACGCTTTCATGATGGACTCATCTACACCGAAATGATAAGTGCCGAGGCCCTGTACAGGAAGAATGGTCGGACCATGCTCTATGCCAGGATAAAGGGATCTCATCATCCCATAGCCTTCCAAATACTTGGGAATAAGCCTGAGAGAATGGTGCTAGCCGCACAGATCTCCGAGGAAATGGGTGCTGATATCGTGGACATAAATGCAGCCTGTCCTGATAGGGCGATCGTGAGGTCTGGCTCGGGGGGAGGGTTATTGAAAGACCCAGACACCCTGGTCAAGATAGTGGAGCAAGTGGTCAAGGGGGTGGACATACCGGTCTCGGTCAAGATGAGGCTTGGATCATCCAGTGATGATTCTATGGGCCTGGCCAAAGGAATTCAGAATGCTGGAGCTTCATTCATCGCGGTGCATGGAAGGACCGTGGCGCAGAAGTTCAGCGGTGAATCTGATGGTCT
>JAGLQE010000382.1 GCA_023137005.1 Thermoplasmata archaeon | reverse complement strand
GATGTGCTCAATTGGACATTCACAACGGCTGCAAATTCCCCACCTGTCATCACCATCGTCAATCCAAATGCAGTAGCAGATTGGACTGGCGGTGCTTCCCATGCAGTATGGTGGACATATGCTGATAATGAAGACGTTGTGACTGATAGCCTGACAATATTCCTCAATTACACATCAAGCGATGGTTCAGGGGTCATTGCAGGCCCACTGTTCAATGAGACCTCACTCCCATATTTCTGGACAATACCTGCTATAGATGCCACAGATGTGGTGGTTCATGCGACGATAATAGATTCTAATGGAGCAAAGGGCAATTTCGATACTCCTGTCTTTACCATAGACTCAACTTCCCCGCAATTGATCGGAGTTTCTCCAGTTAATAATTCCATTGATATATCTCCCTCCACAAATGTAATATTAACATTCGACGAGTCAATGAACAAGGCAGATACAGAAGCCGCATTCTCCCTAGAGAATAGTACATCTGCGGTTGCCGGAACATTCACCTGGAATGTCCAATGGACTGAAATGACCTTCACACCTTCACAACTACTGGAACTTGATACAGTGTATTGGGCTAACATCACAACAGGGGCCAAGGACGACTCACAAACAGGTAATGCGATCACAAGCTTTTACTCCGCAAACTTCAAATCAATATCTTTTGTGGATACATTGGGCCCCCTCGTTGTAAATCCAATGATTGGGCCAGTTAACGAGTTATTCCCTACATATGATTCATATTATGATCTGTGGTTCAATGCTAGCATTGATGATACAAATAGAGGAAATAGCACAATAGTTGATTATGAATGGATAATTACACATAATTCAACAATGCCAACAATACCGAATGGAACTGGCCTATCATTCCCAATAGCCGATGGTGTATATGATGAGATCAACGAGACTGTTTCAATTCCGGTCCATGGCAGCTATATTTTATTCCCAGGAGAAGAATACTGGTGGATCCATGGACTTGATTCTGAAGGTAATTGGGGTGAATGGGAATATGCATTGTTGATTATACACGATATTGTTTCACCAACTGTTTATTCAGCCCATCCAACAGACCTTGATGAATCCCCATCCAATACGCTGATACAGGTTTATTTCAATGACACCATGGACCAAGCATCTGTTGAATCCGCATTTTCATTCAGTCCAGATATTGATGGTGTTTTCAGTTGGGAGCGTGATTGGGTCTTTTTCGCACCAAATAACCTTGATGATAATACCACATACACTATAACGATAAACGGAAGCATTGCCAAGGACAGTTCAGGTAATTATCTTGATGGAAATAATAATAAAATATTTGAGGGGTCGCCGATAGATGACTATATATGGTCTTTCACTACGTGGTTGGATACAGACGGGGATGGCATTAGAGATTCAATCGACGGTGATGATGATAATGATGGCCTACCTGATGATTTTGATGATCTTCCCACAGATCCTACAGAATGGGTAGATTCCGACAATGACGGCATAGGAAACAATGCAGATCCAGATGACGATAATGATGGTGTTAATGATACAGAGGATGATTTCCCACTAGATCCAGATGAAACAACAGACACAGACGGGGATGGTATTGGAGACAATGAAGATACCGATGATGATGGCGACGGATTCTTGGACGAATGGGAAGTAGTATTGGGAACAAGTTCTACTGATCCAACAGATACACCTCTGGACACCGATGATGATGGAATACCAGATGGTGATGCGAATAATACAGAATCATGGATGGACACAGATGACGATGGTGATGATGTATCAGATGAACTGGATGCTGATCCTCTGGATCCCGATATCTCAGATATTATTGATGACCCACCAGATGAAGATGGAGGAACGAACTATCTATGGCTTATCATCTTGCTAGTTCTGGTCGGAGTGGTCGGGGCCTTCATTGTACTTCGAAACAAGAAAAAGCAAGAGCCAGAGGAAATGGAAGAACAGAAAACAACTGAAGAATATAATGAAGACAATATGGCAAATGTTCCATATGAGGAATTGGACAAATAAGTGATTAATAAATAGACATAGAATTAGCCATGGCTCATGTGGCCTCGGATGCCATGCCACTGTAATTGAATATTAAAATATATCCAATGCCAGTGTCACGAACATCAAAAGGCCGAACATGAACAATGGTAGATTGTTCAATAACCTCTCGGCCATTGTTTTCATCCTATCCATATATCCAATTGATGGCGCGTCAGTGATATAAAACGCGTTCGTCCGATTATCAGTTTTGGTTTCGTTCATCTTTTGAATCTCTCCATTTTGAATCTCTCGATACTCTCGAGCTTTTGAATACAATCACTTTGTTCTCGCATTCAATTTTCCTCCTTTCTTCTTCTAAATCCTATGAATGTGAGTGCCATCATCCCTATGATGACTGGCATGATCGAGCCAAACTCTGGTATTATGATGACCGTTATGCTCGCAGAATCCGACCCTCCATCGTAAGGCGTGCCACTGACTGATGAATATTCCAATAGCGCCCAGTTCGTGATGGTTGTCCCGACTGAGGCCAGTGGGTCGACCATGACCGTTATTGTTATGAAGTTCGCGGTGTTCTTCCTGATGGATGGGAAATTCCATGAATAATCGTCACCGTTCACGACACTTGGAGCCGGTGTGGATGATTGGAAAATAGTTCCAGATGGGATGGTGTCATT
>JAGLQE010000381.1 GCA_023137005.1 Thermoplasmata archaeon | reverse complement strand
ACATCAATGTGAATTCACGCATCTTAAAAAAGGGGCGTGCCGAAGGAGGGAAGGCCTTCGACACTTAGTTTGGGGGGAAATGAGATAATTGTCATTGTTCAATGAGGTCGGCGATATCCCACTCGCCTCTCAGTTCAGTATTCTCTCCGGCCTTCATTTCAAGACTTACCTTGATCTTGCCTTCTGTGAATTGTATCTGGGCATTTTTCAGATTTGAGAGATACACACCCATTCTTTTACCCTTCTGGGTAAGGACCTTTTCGGTGCAGACAAGGAATCCAGCCTTTTCAAGAGAGTGAATTCTCCTGTAGCAGGCAGCGATCGGTATGCCCAGTTTATAGCTGAGCTCTATGGCACTTTTCGGGCGTCTGTACGTGGCAACCAAGATCTTGGCCGCGTATTCATCCGTTATCAGTTGAGAGGCATTTACGAAATCCATATCATCACCGTATTTTAATGAAGATATGGCTATGTGTATATAAACAAGGGCCAGCCAGTATCGTTATCGATAGGGATAATTAGACATTGGGCTGAGGCTGGACGGGTTTGGGACTGTTCTTCATCCTGTTGCGGAAGTCCTCCGCCATACTGAGAATGACCTGGAAGCGGACCTTCATCCTACCATCCTGATAGAACACGTATGCATCTTCCAGCTTTGCCTTGTATATCTTGACCTTCTTACCCCTGCTGGAGACCTTGTAACCCGCCACTGCTATAAGACCAGCCTTTGTCAGTTCATTGATCTTGCGATAGCAAGCCGCTATCGGTATTCCATATATTTCACTGATCTCGGCTGCTGTTCTTTCTTCCTTGTAAGTTCCAAGTATCACTCTTTCGGCTTCGTAGTCCATGACAAATCTGGTTGCATCGATCATTTGATTCCCTCTATTATTCTAATCAAATCATGGATGGTCACATTATAAACCCTGTCGGCATAAGTATCATGTTTGGTAATCAATACAGGAAGAGATAAAGAAAGATTGTATTGTATCAAACTCTAGAAATAAGTAAGGGAAAGGGTGGGGCATTTCTGCCCCATTCTCCATTATGGAACGCTCACAATATACGGCTCGGCTTCTTGCTCAATGTTCGTATCCTGTGCCTGGCCGCAGCGGCCACAAGTACCAGGGCGATAGTGGTTATTGCGAATCCGCCCATCATTATCATATCACCGAATGAGATACCGCCCGAGGTGGTCGAGGCCTCTTCTTGGAACTCGCTGACAACAGTGACCTGTTCTGTTAGAGTGTCAGTTCCATCCGTGACCGTCACCTGAAGTACCTCGGCTCCGTTCCATTTATTCGGGTTCTTCACATTGAAGACCTTGGAACCCTGGGCTGAAACAACTTCCGTATTCTCATTGCCGGATATCGTTATGACTAGTTCATCGCCATCCACATCATAGAAGTACTCGTTCATGTCTAGTGCCATTTCGTTCATGCTATTATTCAGCATGATGGCCGGCATGTTCTTCAGCTTCACCGGGGCATCGTTCATTGCCTGCACCTGTATCATCAGACTCTGCGCTATCATGTACTGACCATCACTGGATTTTATGATCATGTCTGCAAGGCCATTCCAGTTCTTATCGGGCGTGAGGAACAGTTCATTATCCTCGATCTCTGTTTCAATGTTCATGATGGGATCCACATCGAATGAAAGTTCGCTGTCAATGTCCGAGAAATAGTCGCTGAGATCTATGCTCAGGCGGGAATCCTCTTCCATTATCTTGACCAGGTCCGATGGTTCCAGTACTGGTGCATCATTGACCGCGGTAACTGTAACCTCCACATCCTGTTCCATCGTGTACTCACCGTCAGTGGCTGTCAATACCACCATTCCTGAGCCATGCCAATCATCATATGATGAGATGCTCAATCGTCCATTGTTCAGGGTGGCGAAGATATTGTTCTCAAGGCTTGAAACAGAATACTGTAGCTCACTGTCCACATCTTCGAAGGCAGTGCTGATATCCATTGTGACACTTCCATCCTCGCTGAAGCCTTGGTCAGCAATGACATCATTGAGAACCAGCTCATCATTCACGGCAGTGACCACTATAGAGAAATCCTGCAATGCCTGGAATTCCTCATCAAAACCATAGACCGTGACATTGCCCTCTCCGTTCCAATTCTCACAGGGAGTTATAAGGGCCGTTTCGGCGGTTTCATTCAGTTCCACTGTGAGATTGCCGTTTGCGATATATGTGAATTCCATATCGCTGTCAATATCACTGAAATAGTCAGAAAGGAGGAACTCCACGGCTCCGTCTTCCTCCACAATGGATGTCTCGATATAGCCGGAAGCAGATGGTGGATCATTGACTGGCTGAACGCTTATTCTCAGATTCTCTGAAAGTGTGTATTCTCCATCAGTTCCCTCAATGGTTATTACCTCGGTGCCGAACCAGTTGGCATCAGGCACAAGATTGACAATTCCATCGTCGATGGTGATCTGAACATCATCACCTGTTACAGAGGAATAGCTAAGGGTGCTGTCGATGTCATCGAAGTAAAGGTTTAGATCCATAATATCTGCCTGGGGAGAGTCCTCTTCTATTGTGACAAGAGGCAGGTCCGAGGAAGTAAGTGGATCATTGACCGCCACCACATAGATCTCATAATCGAATAGGTAGACATTCATATAATCCAGAAGTCCCAGAGTCGTCGGTGGTGGATTGATCGAGGGAGGCGGAGGAACAGAATGCAGTATCGGAGGCAATTTTACGGGAGGTATAACGACATAAGGTTCACCCACGAGGATCTCGATGTCCCCATAACCATTCCAATTTTCATCAGGCGATATGGTCAAGGTCTCCTCCTCGAATAGGATTTGCATTTCTTCCGAATGCTCATTGTTCAACACCTGCCAATTGGCAATTCCCTCTTTAACGAGGATATCCTCAGTAGTGTCCTCCATCATGCGAATGGCTTCAGGGTCGTATATTTCGAAATACAGGTCATAGGTGGTCATCAATTCTCCATCATAGGCCATTAGGGTTATCGTATCTTTTGTTCCCTCATCCATATTACTTACTATATTCACATGATCTAAGGAATCAACCTCCAGGGAAACAAGTTTGTTAAGGCTCATCCAGAAGAAATCCATATCACTGTCCACATCTTCAAAGACATCATTGAGGCTGAAGGCATAATCTATCCTCGAGTCCTTGGTCATGAATAGGTGTGTCTCCTGAGTTATAATATTCGGGCTGTCATTCTCCGGCTCGACCGTGAACAGGAATTCTACATTTGTCCAGGTAACGACAATAGCATCTATGGAGATCGGATCATTCCATACATATTGTATGCTTATGATTGCCGAAGCTGAACCATGCCAATCTTTCTGAGGTGTTACCGTGAACCAATCATAGCTTACTATCTCGCAAAGTAGATTATCATCACTATATACTATAATAAAATCTTCCCATCCTGGTTTGAAGTGGTCATATAGATTGACCTCTATTACTGCATCCTCTATTCCACCGATCTGTCTAATTTCGGTATTGATCTCATTAGCAGGTTCCTCGACGGAACACTCTCCTGGAACCATGTTCAGGAGGGGGAGTATGGCCGTCATGACCAATACGATCATCATTACAATCACAAGCGAACTCTTGAGTTTCAATTCTGTATCCATTTTACCACCTTTTTTATCTGCACTTCCTTTGTGCAAAAGAGAAATTGGGGGCTTTCCTATTTATGCTGCCGTTACGTTTCGCATTTGTGATTATCAGATCATGAAATAACCTGGCTTTCGAAATTCGTCATTATCAAACATGATATTTATTTCCTTGAAGTTAAATATGAAAATTATCGATTATGTACCACTGAATACAATATAGGGGTTAGTAATTGACAGAAATAGCAGATGATAATAAGACAAAGGGCAGAGCATTTCCTCAGGAATTGATGGACTTCTTTGCTCAGGCAGGAGGCAGGTCCTTGATAATCAAGGGTGGACCCGGAACCGGGAAGACCACCTTTGCCCTGGAACTCACGGAGGTCATGCAGGACACTTTCAATACCATGTATATATCATCCCGGGTTGATGAGATCGCCCTTGGTGATCATTTTCCGTGGCTGAAGAAAGATATTGTCCAGAAGGAATTCTCCTTCATGACCGAACAAAGAAGAAGAATGATGGCCGAGGAAGGCAAGACCATTGTGAATCGTAATGAACTCGATAAACTGGAATCCCGGGTGGAGATGGGCGAGGAGTTCGATGATGAAGGTGACATTGAAGATTATCAGCCCCCCAGCTATGGTGCAGAGGATGGACAGGTGGTCTTCGATATGGCTATGATCCTGCCAGAGATCGATATGGTCTACGAGGCGGTTGAAAAGGCCTTGCCCCAGAGAAGTCTGGTCATCATTGATAGCATCGAGGCCCTCAGTGAGAAATATGGTATATCATCCAGAAAGCTTATTTACACCTTACAGAAAGACCTGGTCGAGCATACCAAGACCAATTTGATATTCATTCTTGAGAAGTCCGATCATACAGACCTTGAATTCCTTTCTGATGGTGTATTGAAGCTTGAATCTGCGAAATACGATAACCGCCGACTCAGAAGAATGGATCTGATCAAACTAAGAGGTGTCAAGATAAGCACTCCAGCTTTACTATTCACACTCATGGGAGGGCATTTCAGGTTTTTCGATATAACCTCCGAACCTATTATTCTTCCATCTGAATCCAGTATGGAAGAATCATCATGTGATCTGGATAAGCTTCTTTACAGTGTCAAGCCGTCCTCCATCAATCTTCTGGAGATGGGCGATGGAGTGGATACTTCCATAATCTTGAAGGTGCTGGTTAAAAGGATCGCAAGCTCCATAAGCCAGGGCTTTGGAGTCTATGTTCTTCTGCCTGGCAGGGTCAGTATCGAGGATATTGAGCATGAATTGTCGAGATCTGGTTTCACAGAGGAGAATATGAAATGCCTCAAATTCCTTGAAATGGCCGAGATGGGGGGCAATCTGGGCCAATCGAATATGATCCCGATAGAAGGAGAGTCCATTCATGATGATTTCAGGTGGGATGCCATCTCGCATAGCCTCTATGATCTCGGAAAGCCTTACACGGCAATGATCTGTTTTGACACGCTCAAATCCATTTACGGCCCTGACAGTTATCTGGGATTGATGAGGCACATATCCATGCTCACCAAGAACAAGGGAACCTTCTTTGGTCTTGGATGGACGACCAATCAGGAGGCGAGAAAGTTCTCGAACTACGCTCATACCCATGTAAGGATAGAGACCATTGAAAGGTATCCGGTCATATTCGGTGAGAGGCCATACACTAACCTCAATTTCCTATCGATACCATCCAATACTCCGGGAGAAAAACCACTGATGAAGGCATTACCCATCCTTTGAGCAGGTGGCATAATCTGGCTACAGTCCAGTTATCACCCCTGATAATCAGAGTTTATAATGACGAAAGCCCTTCTTTATACATGATAGATAATAACACACAATATGTCTCCGATTATTCACCTGACGGTTTCCATGCTGGCAGTGATCTACATGAATCTCGGGTTCAAGAAAAGGTACCTGTTCATCATCGTGATGATGGGAGTCCTACCTGATCTGGATCATCTTCTCAATATAGAGGTTTCAGGTGTATCGGTAGCATATTTTCATAATATTATTCTATTATTGTTCATCCCTCTGATCATGTTCCTGCTATTCACCATGTTCGAGGCGGGAGGTTACTCTTCCAAGTTAACACGTTTTTTCCTTGCAATATTGATAATCACGACCGGACACCTGGTCATGGATCTTGTCGCCGGGAACGTGATAATTCTCCAGGCCTCGCCCGAGCTTATTCTATTCTCTCTTCCCCAGACGGACATTCTCTCTTTAGGTTCGATAGGCACTTTCATGAACATCAGTGATCTGATATTCGGTTCCTGGCTCATCTGTGTGATGGTCACCAGACCACTGGTTGCCAAAATGCATTCGTGGTATGAGGGTGTAGCACCGGATATTGATGATGCGCCTTACCATATCCCGATGGATGATGGTATTGACCCCTATTATATTCCGATGGAGAGCGAGGGCACGGATCTGGAATTCCTCAGGGAAATGGGTATTGTTCCTGGGTAATGGCTCATTTAGTGAATACCTCGAAAAGGCAGGAATCTACACCACCCGTCCTCTTGCAGGCTTGTTTTAACTGGCAGGTCATACCCGTCCATGAGAAACTTCTTGAGAATATGGTTCTGCATATTAGAAAAAAGACCGGGTTGTCCTGGTCTTCCATCATCCAGGGGCATTTGGAGATCCTCAGCTCCACTCTATATTCATCAACCTCTATTGATGCACTGGCTCCGATATTATTATAGAAATCCAGAAGCCAGGTCATATAATCGAGCATGTAGGTCTTATCTCCTGGATCCATCAGGCCACCTACTTCATCATCGAAGGATGGTCTCCATCTCTCCTCGAACTGGTCCGAGAATTTCTTGGCCAGGAGGTTCCTTGAATCTGCAGGCATGCTCGGATGAAAGACAGGTATCGCATTAATGAATAATTCATATAGTCCAACTCTATGATGGATACTGTCGATGCAGTTCATTTCTTTATTATTCATTGTGAACCTCCAGTTATTCTTCATTATTTTTATATTATATCATGATAAAATAATCCTGGAGGCTATATAAAGTTGTTATGAGCATGCTCAATTATACCACGGTAAACGGCCATTGAGCATCATATTCCATATTCTCAGAAAAAGCTATAGAGCTCTATCCAGATAAAATAAAGATTCCTTGCTAATATGCATATCACTTTCTACCATGGTGTAGAGTCATAGTCTATTATTTACATATTCATTCAGATGATCATCTGGCAATCTGGAAAAAAGGACTTCCTGGGGGAAGAGCTTGACCTGGACCGACCATATATTATGCTTGGAGATCATTCATCATATTCCTGGGCTAGTAAAAAGGCCACCATCTGTAGGTGTTTGGCAATCTCACATCCTTTATCCGTGAGCAGGTAGTATTTGCACAAGGGGAAAGAATTGGTCTCCGTCTGATATATCAAGCCATTGCTTTGAAGCCTGTTCAATGCGGAATAGGCTGTCTTTTGACTCAGGTTCGCATCCTTGATCAAACCAGTTATGGTCGCTTTCTCATGCTTTTTTAGGTGAACCAGGATCTTCAGAGTACCCACTGGTTTTTCCAGTGAACCTATACCTTCTATGTTATTGTTCATATATCAAAAAGTGATCTACGAGTATTAATAGCCTTTTTGAGCATGCTCATTTTTACCATAGCAAAAAGTACTATGCATTGATTATCGAAAAAAGATTAATACCTGGATAATGATTGGGCCATAATGGTCAAACAAAAAAAGAACCTTCTCACCATCAAGGAAAAGGTGCTCGTCTATCTAGATTCGATCCCGAATAAATATGGTGAATCATGGGATGCTCCCTTCTCTTTGACCCAGATGGGAATTGCCAATAGTGTTGGAATATCTCGGCAGAATGTCCCGAGGGTGGTGAATACCCTCATAAAAGAAGGGACGGTCGAGGCAAGAAAGGTTCATATTTTTGGCTTGA
The DNA here is from genome assembly GCA_023137005.1 of Thermoplasmata archaeon. Classification (GTDB taxonomy): domain Archaea; phylum Thermoplasmatota; class Thermoplasmata; order SG8-5; family JAGLSY01; genus JAGLSY01. The sequence continues at coordinate 6,408 of JAGLQE010000381.1, read as the reverse complement.
GGCAGAAGAGATACATTTACATTTTAACCCTGAAAGGCCGAGAGAAGGCGAAAGGCATTGCCAAGACCATTTCCGAGACCTCCATAGAGATCATATATCCAGATGGTAGCCGGGATCATCATCTCATCAAGGATGTGCCAGATATCTTACCTCACGATCACACGATCACGGAGATATTGAAGAATTTAAATGGTAGCGAGCTGGATATAGGTAAGATATCGGATAGCAAGGAATCCCTGAAAAAGAAATATTCCTTCGACCAAAGTGGTCTTGTAGAACCAAAATACTTCTTTGGTCGGGAGAAAGAACTATCTGATATCCTGGAATGGTATGGTTCACCGACCCCTCAGTCTCTCATCATAACCGGAATAGCTGGTATTGGAAAATCCACCTTTCTGGCCAGGGCTATGAAAGAATGGGACAAAGAGCCCCCGGTCCATTTTTTCAAGATCCTTCCCTGGACGGGGATAAATAATATTCTGAAGAGTCTGGGAGATTTCTTTTCACATCTGGAATTCAAGGAATTGGAATATTACGCTGATAATAATGAGAAGGATATGGCCGAGCTTCAGGTACATCTTGAAAAGGTATTGGGCAAGACTGGTGCGATCTTGATATTTGATGACTGCCACAATGCCAATGACGATATCATAACCTTCTTCAAATTCCTATTTGAGATCCTATCGGTCAATGGGAAGGGGAAGATGGTCTGCATAGGCAGGTCTGTTCCGACCTTTTTCGATAGGGGAAAGGCCACGGTGAGTGGCATGGTGAAAGAAGTTCAATTGGGCGGATTGGACAAGGAAGAATGCTCTGATCTTCTGGAGGAACTCGGGCAAGGCAGGGAGAACCTGGACAATCTATTCAGATCCACCAAGGGGCATCCACTGTTCATCGAATTGAGCGAGGGCAAACCCATCAATCAGTCAAAGAACATTAAAAAATACATTCTGGATGAGTACTTGAACAATCTGGAGGATGAGGAAAGGGAGCTTCTAAAATGGATGGCAGTTTTCAGATACCCTGTAGAGGAAGCCGCATTGGAGCCACATCACAGGATCCTGATGTCCCTGCTTTCAAAAGGCGTACTCCAAGAGATGCCAAATGGAACCTACAGGCTCCATGAGATCATAAGGGATTACCTTTACAAGATCCAGAGAAAGAAGCAGTTGCATCATAACCACTCCGAGGCCGCCGAGTACCATATAGAGCAGGATGACCAACCCAGTATAATGGAGGCTATTTTCCATCGTATCATGGCCGATCAATTGGAATTGGCCATGGAGCTGGCTGTGGAGCATGGTAAGACCCTGATCGGGGGTGGCTACTCATCAGATCTTTGCGGCCATATAGAGCTCATATTGGATAAGCTCCTGACATTGAAGGATGAGGATAAGGTGAGGTTAATATCACTTCTGGGTGACAGTTTGATATTCATGGGGGAATGGGATAGGGCGATAAAACATTTTGACACCTTGATCGAACTTACTGATATCACAGTATCGAAAGAGGTCATTGCCAATTCCTTCATGAGGCGCGGAAAGATACATCTGAGACGGGATGAAGCAGATCTATCAATTACAGATATAAAGGATGCGCTGGCTCTATATATTGAGCTGGAAAATAATGAAGGAATAGCCGAAACCATGTACCAGCAAGGCGTCATCTATGAGAGGGGCAGGGATTATCAAAAGGCCCGGGATATGTTCAGCGAATGTGTTCGGATAGCCAAGAACATGGATGACCAGAGGATTCTGGCAAGGTCATTGAATGCCAAGGGCAGGGTCTACATCCTGGAGGGCAATTGTGACATGGCCCTGAAATTCAAGGACGAGGCTCTGGAGCTCTTTCTTCTATTGAATGACCAGCATGAACTGGCCAAGGTGTACACGGGGATGGGGGTATGTGCCTTTGAGATCAGGGATATCAAAAAAGCAATACACTATCATTCCAAGGCAGCCGAGATATCCGAGTCCATCGGTGATGTCAGGATATTGGGTTTCGCTATGTTGAACCTGGCCTCCTCCTATATCGAGAAGCCGGACCTGATCGCTGCCAAGAATAATCTTGACATGGCTAAGGACATCTTCCTTAAATTGGGAGAGAAAAGGCGATTGGCCTCGGTCTATATGACCTATTCCGTTGTATACAATTATATGGAAAGGTGGGATGATGCCACAGAGGCCATGAACGTTTCTATCCAGTTGTTTAAAGAGATAAATGACAATAATGGCCTGGCACGTGCGAATCTGCGATTTGGCATGATCTACAAGAACATGGGAAAAGCAGAGAGGGCCATAGAGAGGATAAATATGGCTCTTGATTATTATACTGATGCAGGGGATAAAAATAAAATAAACGAGGCCGTTCGTTTACTGGACAGCCTCGCAGATCACTCCTGAAAGTATGATGGGAGGATCTTTGATACAGACAATTCTCTCCTTAATATGGACTCACTATCGGAGTGATTATGTCTGGATCTATCTGCTCCCCACGAAGATCGTATATCGTTATATCAGGAATATCATCCGGATCTATCTGTTCTCCACGGAGGTCGAAGAATACCGTATTGGGATTCACATTGGCCTCGTCAGGATCTCCAGATAGATAGATGACTACCATGGTCGGGAAATTTACTGGATCTCCCTCAACGCCCACATCATTGGTCGTGATGTCTATGTATTTCATTCCAGAGCCATCATCACTGTCCCTGAGCTTCATGATCATTATCACATCAGGGGATGCACCGTTCTCGATGATCTCCCCATCGCTTATCCTGATAATCTGGGCACTATTGTCGTCCTCATACATGGTCATTGTGAGAACACCATCCTCATAGATCGGGTCGTCTCCTGCTGCAAAGCTCATTGTCATGCCGAGCACCAGCAAAGTTACCAGTGCTATGTTAATTATTTTTTTCATTTTGTTACCTCCCTTCCGTAATTTGTTGAACCATCACGGTGTTCTTGTGTACCTAGAATCATGTATTTTGAAGTACTTTGAGCATGCTCAGAATTATTTATTATACAAGTGTTGGAACCTGGAAAAATACCTTAATTTTCCTGGGTCAATTCGTCCAAGCCTCTATAATGAGACTATTTTTCCCTAAAGGCTCTGGATGCTAGCCAGGCCCGATCACCCGTCTATGATCCATATAACGTGGCTATCAACATATACCCAGTAACCCTTGCCAGGCTCCATCATGTCATCAGCGGCAAGGTCCCGTAGATCATAGGGATAATGTGTATCACACACCTCTAACATTGGATCCTGAATTCCTGCCAGAGCCTCTGCAACGGTCATCTCGTTCATTGAGGGATATCCTACCATGTTCCACCCGCTCCTCAATTCTATCACAGTATGTTGAGGCGCACACCCACTTATGCTCAGATTATCCATCCTGGTGCAATATATCCAGAACCCCATTTCATGGTCCAGATATCTCAGATCATTGTATATATCCGGTCTTGTAGTGGAATAGAGCCTCCAATGACTATAAACATCACTGGCATCATAATAGAATACCTTGGTCCATGAGCCATTGATAGAGGAAAGCACTTCGGTTATGTTATTGTCTGGTAAAATCAATGGGATGGAAATCAGATTCCATCCTGTGTTCAGAGGGATGGTGATGCTGTAGCTGACACTGAAGGACCAATTATGCTCAAGGCGCTCTCCGTTCGAGTTCCTGGCCGTCACCCTGCAATGAACTACATCATTGGCAAATCCGTGATCATTCCAGCTCGACACCCTCCATCCGCCAGTTATGATGGTCAGTTGATGATCGACATAGTGACCATTCACATACATATGAATACTTTCTGGATCGATGCCTGTCAGATCAATGGATATGGTCTGTGCGCCATTATCACTGCTTGTTCCATTCGCTGGATGTTCATTCGAATACCATATGGATTGGCTGACCTGGTAAGATGTATCTCTAATTTCCTCGATGGACTCCAGGTTCCCAGCCATATCCTCGGCTTTGCTAGAGAATTCATACATCACCTCATCATACGGGGCTTGGAACACTCCGCCCCAGCCATTGGATGGTTCAAAATCATCCCAGGCCATCAGCCACTCGCTCCATGATATGCCATCATCAGAGTATCGATACCAAAATTGAACATTCCGTATGCCCGAAGGACCCTGATCATAGGCCGTGATGTCAATATCAAAAACAAAGCTTTCCATGTCATATGGGAGCTCATTCACCCATGATACAGGCTCCAGGAAGTCATAGCCAGCTTCCACATCCGGAGTTTCGGGTGCGGCTTCTCTATTCCCCCTGCAATCTATTGCGATGGTGAAGAAACCATATTCTCCCTGACCTGCTGGCCATGTGTAATTCCATTCCCATGGCTCCTGATCATCCACCACAAAGAGGATGGGGTCATTACCCTCATAGCAGTACCAGAGTTCCATGGCAACCACCCCTGCATGATCGTCGGTCGCGGTGAGGGCCAAGATCTCATTATCCATCCAGTACAGTTCAATCGGGTTCACCGAGGACACTGGAGGTGTGGAGTCATTCACTGGAGCGCAGAGGGTGTCGCAGTCAATGCCCTCATCCAGGTCATATATGGAAAGGGATGAGCCTAAGGGTATGATGTTCGTCGTGATGAGTATAAGCACGAATAGAATTATGATCATAAGATCCAGCAACTTGCTCCTGGTCTTGGAGGATGGTGATTTTAACATACACATTCAAATCATTATGCATATAAACTAGTTCTTAGCTAGGTATTATTTTTGATTATCTTGATTGATTTTGAGAGACCAATTGGGCTCGGAAAACCTTATTACAATAGAGAAATAAGATCAAATACATACAATCCAGATGTCGGAGAATAGGTATGCACCATTCTTTTCTCTTCGATTCTCACTTCATGGCCAAAGCCCTTTGCCATCTCCACCACCTTCTCTGAAAATTTGGGTAGGTCCTCATTCTCCACTATCGAATAAAGATGAATAATTCCGCCTGGTTGAAGCACATCAAGGCCAGTTCCAAGGAAGTCAATGGCCGAGTGTGGTAAGTTCATGATGATCCGATCTGCATTGGGGATCTCGCATATCACGGACCTGGCATCCCCTAGATAATGGGAGATATTGTCAACTTTGTTGAGCTTGATATTCTTTTCCAGATACTCCACAGCATCGGGGTTGATATCTATGGCATGAACTTCTTTGATATTCGAGTGCCTGGCTATCATGATGGAGAAGGGCCCCACACCCGCGAACATGTCTAGGATGGTCTCCCCATTTTCATTCTCTATCAGATCCACCACTCTCTTTCTCTCCCTTGCCAGCCGGGGTGAGAAATATACTTTGGACACGTCCATTTCGAACCTGAGACCATATTCCTTATGTGTGGTCGTGGTCCTTTTTTCTCCTGCGATGATTTTTAGATCGCGAGTTCTGAACTCGCCCTTCACTCCTCCATCCAGTGCCACGACTTTGAGGTTGTTGTTCGTCTTCAGGATGGCTTCCCCGATCTCTTGAGAATAGGGCAGAAGCTCTTCCTCCAGCTTGAGGATGCAGATATCCCCGATCATATCGAATGAAGTGGGCAGAAGCTCCTTCAGATGCTCTGGAACATCGGCCAGTTCCTTGTATCCCTTGATCTGCTCCACCTCTTCAAAATCCATCTCCGTTATGGGAAAACAAAGTTCAATGTCATCATATGCCTCCACAGCTATCGGAATATAAATATCGTCTTCCAGGGACATGATGCGGAGGTCCTTTCTTAGAAGTCCTTCCTCTGAAAGCTTTTTACGTATGGTCTCCCCTTTACTCCTGGGTACGACCACGCATTTAGAGAGCATTGGTGTTGACATGAGCAATTTGATATTTATCGGTTTGGGGCTGCATGACGAGAAGGGAATAACACTGGCAGGTCTGGAGGCCATTAAGGGGTGTGACAAGCTCTTTATGGAGGAGTACACGGCTTTCCTTACAGGAACCAGTCATGAGAGATTGGAAGCCCTCTATGGTATGCCCATTGAGCTTCTGGACCGCAAGGCTGTGGAGGACGGCCACAGCATCCTCGAATCAGCTAGGACCCGGAATACGGCCTTTCTTGTTCCGGGAGATGTGATGTCAGCCACCACCCATATTGATCTCACTCTGAGGGCGCGTGACATGGGCATCGAGACCTCTATCGTTCCCGGGGTGTCAGCCCTCAATGCCGTACCGGGTTTTCTCGGACTCCAGATATACAAGTTCGGCAAGATCACCACTATTCCCTTTTGGGAGGATGATTACAAGCCAGCCAGCTTTTATGATGCGATAGCCGATAATCTGGAAATGGGATTGCATTCCCTCATACTTTTGGACATCCAGGCCCACGTGCCAAGGTATATGACAGCCACACATGCTTTAGAAATGCTCATCGATGTTGAGAAAGAT
>JAGLQE010000380.1 GCA_023137005.1 Thermoplasmata archaeon | reverse complement strand
CTTCCTTCGCAACCTTCGAAAATCTAGCCACCCGGTGACCGAGGCCACGATTTTCTTCAGGCGGGGCATGTTCAAATAATTAATGCCCTACCAGCATATCGCTCCCACCATCCCCCAGTGCAGAGAGTTTGACCCCCACCATGTTGGCAGGATGCAATACCCTATAATTCCACAATTTTCACATCCGAGTAGATGGGCCCCTGTGGAGTAAGCTCGCTCTTCTTCAATATAATCTTATCAACCCTGAGTGTGGTAAATTCAGTATTCTCAAACTTTTTGACTGTTTCAGGCAGTCCGATAGTATCAAGAGTGTTCCCTACCCTGGCAATTGTGATATGGGGGGAAAATTGCCTCCGCTCCTTGCGGAATCCCACCATTGTCAAACCATCATCCAGCTTCTCCGCTATTTTTTTCAGAGGGTCTGCACCGTCAAGGCCGGCCCAAACCACGGAGATCCTGCTGTAATTCGGGAATACTCCGGTTCCTTTCAGATTCATTTCAAAGGGCTCCACGCCATCGGTGGCCTTTCTCATATAGCTCTCTATCTCCGGAATCAGCTCTTCATCGACATCTCCCAGGAATTTCAATGTGACATGCAGGTTATTCAGCTTGACAAATTTGAGGTCTGAATCTATCTCCCTCAATGCCTTTACGAATTTAAGAAGCTCCGGAACACGCCCTATCTCGAATGCCACGAATGCCCTGATCTTGTCTCCCATAATCTCAACCCCCACTCAAATTGGAAACGATGGTCCCGTGGAATTCCTGACCCAGTATGGCCTTCTCCAGTTCCTTCAGGTCTCGGCCGTGCACAACGCGTGTCTCGATGCCGGAGCGAGCGATTATCTTAGCCCCCAATGGGTCGAACACCACATTGGGTCCCGCGCCCCCCTCCACCTGCAGGCATATCCTGATAAGCTCGTCGAAACTAACAATTGGCAGGCGCTTGGCATCCGGGTTTTTCTTAGGATCTTCTGTGTAAACCCCATCAACAGATGTGGCATTGATCAGTCTGTCAGCCCCTACCCGTTCTCCCAGCATGGCGGACACGGCATCCGTGGTATGGCCTGGATGAGTTCCTCCCATGATGACGATCTCGTGGTTCTTGGAAGCCAGCATGGCCTCGTCAAAGGTCTTGGCCGGTATGTGGTAGGCTAGTTTTCCAAGGGCCGTGATGAGCATCTTGGAGTTCAGCCTTGTCACATCGATGCCTATGTCGTCCAGGTAGGATTCATCAGCTCCCAGGTCCCTTCCCAGTTTTATGTAATACCTGGCTATTCTTCCTCCGCCCACAACAATGAATAATTTCGTGGTCTTGGCAATCCTGGTCAGCATTTCTGCTAACTCTGAAATATAACTGGTATCATGGTCATCAGGCACCAGGATGGAGCCCCCAATTGAGATCACAACGTTCTGCATAGTATCGCATGCAAATCCGCATTACCGTATATCTTATTTGCTGTTGGGGAAGTTCGGGGCTGTTCAATGATAATATAATTAAAGGTGAATGCCTTGCCTGGAATATATATAGAGGATTTACATGGCCAAGCCAGATGCATTAGCGAGATACGAATTCAAGAGGCAGATACGGGAGCTTCAGAGCATTAAAGGACGTGCTACCGAGCTGATAACTCTCTACATTCCCGCCAAGAAGCAGATACATGATATCGTTTCCTATCTGAGGAACGAGGCTTCCCAGTCAGCCAATATTAAATCTCGAACTACCAAGAAGAATGTTTCCTGGGCCATAGAGTCCATCATGGGACGGCTGAAGAATTTCAAGCAGCCCCCGGATAATGGCTTGGTCTTCTTTGTCGGGCACAAGGCCGCTGGTGGTGACCAGACTGAGCAGGTTACCTATGTGATCGAACCCCCGGAGCCCATAACCACCTTCCTTTACCGGTGTGATTCCTACTTCTATATCGATACACTGGAGGACATGCTGACCGAGAAGCAAACACTGGGCATGATAGTCATAGACAGGACCGAGGCCACCATAGGCATACTCAATGGCAAGCGACTGCAGGTCGTGAAGAATATCCAATCAAGGATCATGGGCAAGCACAGGCAGGGTGGCCAGTCCGCCCAGAGATTTGAGAGATTGATAGAGATATCCGCTCACGAGTACTACAAGAAAGTGGCTGGGATCGCGGATGACGCATTCCTCCCATTGGAGGGTTTGACTGGCATTGTCGTAGGGGGGCCAGGTGCTACAAAGAACTTCTTCGTAGATAAGAACTACCTACATCACGAGCTCAATAAGAAGGTGCTCAATACTTATGATACTGGCTACACCGATGAATATGGTTTGAAAGAGTTGCTGGACAATGCCTCCCAGGCCCTGAAGGATCTGGATATATCCAAAGAAAAAGAACTCATGCGGAGGTTCATGGCCGAGCTCAGGAAGCCGGATGGTGGCCAGACCGCTTACGGAGAGGTCGAGGTCTACAATGCTCTGAACATTGGAGCAGTTGACACTTTGCTCGTTTCGGAGGGTATTTCGAGATACAGGATAAGCTATACCTGCAAGGATTGTGAGGTAACTGGCAAGTCCATGACCAATGAGCCGGATTCATTGAAGTGTAAGAAATGCAAGTCCGATGTCAATATCGATGAAGAGGCGGATGTTATCGAGGAACTTTATATCATAGCCGAGGGGACTGGCTCAACTGTTGAGCTTATGTCCCAGGACTCGGAAGAAGGGGAAATGCTGATGAAGGCCTTTAATGGCTTGGCTGCGATCCTCAGGTACAAGGTGGGGTAGGGATGAGTGATTATCTTGACGAGGATTATGACCCGCTGGCTGGCTTAGAGGACGAGGCAAAGGCATTGGTCAGAGAGGCTCTGGACGAGCTCGGAACAACCATTGAACTGCCAATGGACATTCCGAAGAATCAGGTGGCTGACATAGCCTTCCCATGCTTTCTGGCTACCAAGGAATTGAAGAGACCGCCCGGTGATGTAGCATCGGCAATAGTGGAAATAATAGGAACCTCCAGCACCTTTGAAAAAGTGGAAAGCGCGGGTCCATATGTGAATTTCTTCTTTAATAATGATAAATTAGTGTCCAATACCCTTGGGCTGGTATCCCGGAAAAAGGACCAATATGGATCTCTCCCCCCCATAGGAGAGAAGATAATCCTAGAGCATACCAGTGCCAATCCCACTGGACCACTTCATGTTGGCAGAACCCGTAATCCCATAATCGGTGACACCATGGCCCGCATCCTGAGAAAAAGAGGATACGACCTGGATGCTCAATTCTACGTGGATGATATGGGAAAGCAGTTGGTCATACTCACCTGGGGCCATGAGAACATTCTGGGTCTGGATGTGGATGATCTGAGGGCGGATATGAAGTTCGTCAAATATTATCAAGAAGCTAATAGGCTGATGGAGGATGATCCTTCTATCCTTGACCAGATAAATCATCTTATTACGATCTATGAAGAAGGGGAGCCAGGTATCTCAGATAAAGTGAGGAAGAATTGTGAGGCCATCCTCAATGGCATGCTCACTTCCATGAGAAGACTGGATGTTCATTATGATTCATTTGCCTGGGAATCCAAGTACGTGAGAGATGGCAGTGTCAAGGAAGTCATCGAGAAGCTGAGGGCCAGCGAGTTCACGGGTGATGATGAAGGCGCACTGTATCTGGACCTTGAGAAGTTCGGTATACATGGCAGAGAGAACAAACTATTCCTCACGAGAAGTGATGGAACTTCACTCTACACGACCAGGGACATCGCCTACCATATTGATAAACACAATAATTTCGACAAGATGATCAATGTGCTGGGTGAGGATCATAAACTGAAGGCCGAGGCGGTGAGCATAGCCCTGAACAAGGTATTGGGCTATGAGAAAGAGGTCGAGGTCATTTTCTACGCATTCGTATCCCTGCCAGAGGGCAAGATGTCCACCCGGAAGGGCCAGGTGGTCTATATCGATGACCTGATAGAGGAAGCCGTATCAAGGGCATTGGCAGAGGTTGAAAAGAGAAGGCCAGAGCTTCCAGAAGAGATCAAACTGGGCATCGCCGAGGCCGTCGGGGTTGGAGCTATCAGGTACAATATCATACGTGTTCAGGCCGAGAAGCAGATGGTCTTCAAATGGGAGGAGGCCATGAACTTCGAGGGCAA
>JAGLQE010000038.1 GCA_023137005.1 Thermoplasmata archaeon | reverse complement strand
CATCTTGGAGGCATTGATTATGTCCATATCTTCCACCCTCTTGGCCCCACGAATAGCTGCCAGGGTCTTCGCCACCTTCTCCACATTGAACTCCGTGCTATTGCCCTCCACCTCAAAGTCACTGCATATCCTGACTATCAGGTCGAGCTGGGAATCCAGTATCGTGACCTCACTGTAAAGCTCCTGGCCAGTTATCACGGACTCGGTATTGGCCTCGATGTCCTTCAGTATCTGTTTGCTGAACAATTCTGGCTCGGAGCCGAACTCTTCCAGGTATTGGAGTGCCTTCAGTCGGATCATGGTGCGATCCAGATCACTGGCCTCGATCATGGCAGTCATATGATCCATTATCACCGGATGTACCTCGCCATCAGGGTCACTCAATGTTCCCATGACCAGTACTCTTGAGGGTGATTCTATGATCACGCTACCCTTCTCCACAATGTTCTTCTTGGTGCTCATGACCTGAGCCATTGCATCTGCTATGTCTGGCTTTAAGAGATCGATGTTCTCGATGAAGACTATACCGCGGTTGGCGCGTGATAGAAGATTGGGTGATATCACGTACTTGACAAATATCTCACCCTTCATCTGCTTGAGCCCCACATTGGAGGGAAGGAATACAACCGGCATTGGCTGTTCCTCTATCTCCAGTTTATCGGCATGATATTTCAAACGGCACTCGGGGCAGAAATCCTCTGGTCGCTGAGGGTCGCACTCATAACGACAGCCCTTTGGCACCGGGATATTAAGGGCCATGTCCTGGAGTGATCTCAATGCGGTCCTCACGGCATCGGCATTGAAGCCCCTTATCATCACACCTCCGATCTCTTCCTTGGCCACCAGGGTCGATAATAATTTGTTCCTGATTATCTCGGCCTCGGCCACGCTCTCGCTGATCTTTATGAAGGGCTGAAGGTGTGGAGCGACCTCTATCTTTCCAGGCTTCAGTCTTTTCTGGGTCCGGAGGATCTCTATGGCCTCCACTGCCTCTAATTCTGATACTTCGGACTTCATCTTCTTGGCTGCCATCACTCTGGCCAAAGCTTTCAGTTTTGGAGGAAAGCACTCCTCCTTGCTGATCTCCTGTGAGAATACCTCCAGGGCCATATTGAGGATGTCGGGAGTGGTGACCACCCTCAGCATCTTCCGCGCTTGGATGATCTCCATGATATGCTCTTTTCGCGTCCGGTCAAGCCTGTTCTCGAATCCCGCCGGATCTGAATCGAATTCTTTCTCGTATTGGATATGCTTGGTATTGTATTCCAGGTCCCTCTCTGGCTCAGTGTCCACGACCAGGGTCATCTGGCCATCCAGTGCCTTGGGGATCTCGGCATTATCATCGCTCAATATCCCTACGACCGAGAATTTTGTGGGGAATGTCATGCTCATCCCATTCTTCTCCATGGTGTAGCTCCGGGTCTTCAGGGTTTCGACCAGTGTATCCACCACTTCCTGATCAAGGGTGTCAATATCCTCTATGAGGAGAATGCCTCGGTTCACCTTGTGAAGGTAGCTGGGTGTTGCCAGGAACCTTACAAATATCTCTCCGACCAGCTCTTCTTTGGTCCCGAAGGATGATAGGGATACGATCGGGTATGTACGAAGGCTTGTCTGTATCTCAACAGGTTCATCCAGATCCATATATTTTAACTTGCAATGGTGACAAAAGGCATCGGGGTCGTCCGGGTCACAACCAGAATGACAACCACTCACAGCCTTGAACTCGATGGCCAAACCATCCAGATAGGTAAGGACATCGGTCACCAATGTCTTATCCTGGGCCTTGAAGAGCATGCCTTTCATACCCGGGTCCACCAAAGTGAGGGTGACCAGATCCAGGAGGCGGTCGAACTTCATAACATCGTCGATACTGGCAGATTCCAGGACCTCGGAATGATCCACCTTGAAGTACCGACCATCACAGAGTTGGGCTATCTCTTCTGCCAGCTGGCTGCCATGAATATTAACGTCAATCACCAGGACCGGAACATTGTGCTTGAGGATGCTGGCCGCAGTCTCCTTTATCTCGCCGTCCACATCCACTCCCGCCACCAGAGGGGTATTGGCCGAGCCATCGGTGACGATTATCAAAAGCGAATTGGTATCTTTCTCGATCCGGGTCTTTGCCAGTAGGTTCTCCAATCCTCGCCTCATTCCGGCTGCCAGGGGTGTGGTTCCCCCGAATTGGATCTGCTCGATGAACTGCTTGCCCTTCTCCACACTGGATGTGAATGGAAGCACCACATCGGCCGATCTACCATAGCAGATGACTAGGGATATACGATCTCGTTTCTGGTATATGTCCAGCATGAGGTCGTTCAAGCTATCCTTGATACCACGCATCTTGGCATCCAGGACCATGGAGCTGGATGTGTCCAGCACTATGCAGATGAGGGTGGATATCTTTCTCCGACGGACCTTTTCCTTGTAATCTGTTTTCTTGACATGGACCTTGCCACCCTTGGAATGCATGATGGCGGATGTGATGGTGGGTAAAAGTGCCAGATCACTCATTTCACCACTTTTTGGTGTTCGATAACGGATGTACTTGCCCTGTTTTCCCACTGTGATTATCTCGGTCCTTCGGCCAGACCTGACGGTACCTGTCACTATTCTCCTGCTCTTCTTCTTCAGGAGTTCGTCCATTGCTTTTCTGAGTTCATTGGTGGCCACTAAAAATCGTCTCCTGCGATATTCAGGCAAACCTCCGCCCTGGGTAGAAAATGTGCGCATATGTATTAAACATTTGCTATAGTATCACGCACACAGGTCAAGAATGCACTTGTCCGGGCACGTGTCCATATTTAAATATATTTAATTAAATAATTAATAAAAAATAAAAAAAATAAAATAATATCACAAATATATTTAAATCAATATATTAAGTATCTTTTCTAATATCCAGCTCATTGAGAACCAGGGCGATACAATGACTGGCATGGAGTTTTAAAGGTCCCAGAGATATCATCATTGGTTCATACCCCATAACCATTTCTTCTTCATCCTCGGTCAAGTCGAACTGACCCCCCATGACAAAGATCACATCAATATCGGGATCCAATTCAGCATCCCGGATAGGCTTACCATTCTCTTTCAAATGAATGAACCTTGTATTATCCCGGCTTCCCAATTGCCCAAGAACATCTTTTAACCCTCGCCTGGAAACATAGATCCCGGGACTGGAGCGAACCTCTCCCCCCACCCCGATCTTCTGCATGAGGGCATTCTTGACAAGGGCCGCGGTACTTCTTTCATCCGGATTGAGGTACTTTAATTCACTTCCGCAAAATCTCACGGTCTTTGGTGCATCCTCCCCACCCAATAATACAAGGTAGGTCTCCACATCCTTTCTCAGCCCATTGGATAGGAAAAAAGAAGCATTGACACATCTCAGAAGTATGTCCAGTCTGCCCGTAGAACCTGGCAGATCATTGAGTGTGAAAAGACCATCCGTATTGCATTTGTGGCCCACGATTACAAAAGTTGGCATGTCATCACATCCCGAACTGGGACATATCATTGGATTTCATCTGTTTCTGGAGCTGTTTCCTCATCTTTCGATTGCCCATTATGCC
>JAGLQE010000379.1 GCA_023137005.1 Thermoplasmata archaeon | reverse complement strand
TCTCCCCGTGACCCTTTGGCTCTCCCGCGCACGAGCGCAGATGCCTGGCAAAAGCCGGAAAGTTCATCTCCTTGATGGCATCGATATCGCGTATCGCGCCGTCGATCACAACACCAGATACCTTTCTCTGAAGACAACTTTCAGATGCCAGTTCGCCCCAAACAGCGATCTTCCCGCTGCCGGCATTGATGACAATGACATCTCCCTCTTCGGCTTCGTCAATGGCCTCGACTGGCTTGGCCCAGTCACCATCGATCGTGTTAACGGTTATGGCGCGCCCGATCATCTTGACGCAGGGATTGATATGAGGGATAATGTCCTCCATGGCCCCTTCACGATGCATGGCATCCGCGATATTGGGCGTGGATACCTTCTCAAAGGCCTTTCTTATATCTCTCTCATCGTACTTCTTGAATTGGTTGGTCTTAACTGGCTTCTGAGTGTCAATGGCCTTTCGGATATTTCGAGTGGCCAGGGTAACATCATCGGCCTTGATTATCGCCCCGCCGACTATCACGATGGAAGCGCCATTCTCGATGGCCAGTGGCGCGGTTTCTGAGTTTATTCCACCCGCAACCGCAATGGGCAAACTGGTGACTTTAGCCAGTTCCTTCACCCTGTCAAATGGCGTGCCTCCACTCATCTGGCTGTCGATACTTGCATGAATGCAGAGAATGTGAACTCCGAAGGATTCCAGTACCTTCGCACGAGCTTCGACATCGACATCGACAACGGACATCAGGTCCACCATCACACGCGAACCATACTGGTTGGCTGACTTGACAGCCTCGATGATCGTCCCATCATCCGATATCCCCATGACCGCCACGATATCCGCTCCCGAGCGCGTGGCCATCTCTACTTCCAGGCCTCCGACGTCCATGGTCTTCATGTCCGCGACTATTGTGGCATCCGGAAAGTCCGCCCTAAGCTGCCGAATGATATTCATGCCCTCGGCCTTGATAAGTGGGGTGCCAGCTTCTATCCAATCGGCCCCTCCTTCTATCGCTTCCCGGGCTATCTGAATGGCTCGCGGTCCCTGGATGATATCCAGTGCCACCTGGAGGTTTATCTTACCAGTCATATGAGGCATGAGATACCTGGAATAATAAAAGGTTATCTATCAGCCGGGGATTATTTATGATAGGCCGTTAATACCTATACATGGAAGAGATGTGGGTAAGAGGAATATTCTTCTACCAAGTGCTGAAATACATTCAGGAGCACAAGGGCAAGAGCATTTACGATCTTATGGGTGCGAAGATAGAGGATTACCGAGCTGACAAGAAATATGATTTTGGAGAGTTCTGCGACCTGCTGGCCCGCGCGGACATGGTAGCCGGTGAGGCTGACAATGGCTTTGTTTCCCAGATGTCCAAGGAGACCATGGAGGGTGAAGCAAAATGGAAGATGCTGTTCCGGAGAATGGACCCGCGGAACATATTCACCTCCACCAAGAGGCAGGAGGGCAGGCACAATGTGGCGGATTTCCGGACACTGGAAGAGAGGGATGGTTTCGTCGAGATCGAGATGCGGATGCTGGGCTCCAAGGCCTCGCATCAGATACTCTGGGCTGACTTTTACAAGGGACGGCTGGAAGGAATTCTCAGCCTCATGGGGAGAAATGGGACCGTCAAGATCGAGCGGGGAAAGGAAGGGGTCTTTTTTTATCTGATAAAGTGGAAGTGAATTATCAGAACCGTAAAAACTGATTATTCAAAGTAGTTTCACCCACCCCGTATTCTGGTTTATATACTCTTATTATCCTAATTGATCCAATGAACATCACACACCGTAATGACCGACACACCACATCCATGCTCACCGACCACATCGTGATAACCCCCAAGTTCCGGGGCGTGGTCCTGGTTGGTAAAGTCGGGAAGGAATGCGAGCGCCAGATAAGATGGACCTGCAAGAAAATGGACGTGAAGATACTGGAGATGGCGGTCGCATCCGACCACGTGCATCTATTCGTCCAATACCCGCCCAGGCTATCGCCTTCCAGGATCGTGGAACTTATCAAGACGCAATCATCCAGGGAACTGAGAAAGAAGTTTCCGCAATTGAGATCATTCCACAAGACCGCACTGTGGGCACCCGGGTGCTACCATGGGAGCGTTGGGCAAGGGTTTGATGTTGTGGAGAAATACATATCTATTCAGAGGTATGATCATAAGAGGCCTAGTATTGTTGAGAAGTGAGGGGAGTACTTTCGCTCACCTGTGATGATGGTTTATAAAGAAGATCCGCATTTTTATAGGAAAATGCGGAAACCTTGGTAGCCATTAGATGGCTAAAGACCAACTGGATATCGCATAACTAACATGAACATCAAAGCATAAAAAGATTCCCATGCCGGAGTAGCCAAGCCTGGCAAAGGCGGATGGCTCAGGATCATCTGGATATCGCATCCTCTTGGGTTCAAATCCCAACTCCGGCGCGATATCCGCCATAGGAGAGAAAACGCCGAAGCGGGCGGCGTTTTCTCTTTAAACAAGCCTCGTCTGTAGGGCGGGGTATATATATACGTATAGTTATTAGGTGACTTAGCGAACGGAAGAGTGCCCAAAAACTAATAAGCCAGTAAAGGGATGGCCGTAGGAAGAGAGGTGGAAGAGTGAGTAAAACATTTGTAATAATCACATCAATAATACTCTTAATTTCAGTTATTGCAGTTGTTTTTTACTTTACCCAAGATGATAAAGATAAAGATGGAATGGATGATACTTGGGAAATACAATATGGATTAGATCCAAATGATAGTTCAGACGCATTGTTGGATAATGATGACGACAATCTATCTAATTACCAAGAATATGTAAATTCCACAGACCCCACTACAAATGATACAGATTCAGATAAATTGTTAGATTATGATGAATTAGTTGAATTTCATACAAACCCATCGTCAAACGATACAGATGGAGATGGGATGAATGATTGGTTTGAATTATACATTGGAGATACTGAGCCATTGGTAACAAATGGAAGAAAAGCCATTCTCATAGAAATTCCATTACCTGATGATCCAATTGGTTATGGTCTGGAGCGATCAAAATGGGTGTTTATGAATAAATTCAGAATCGATGAACAAAATATAAGCACACTGGCGCGACCATCAAAGATAGATTTCCGTGATGCTATAGTAAATTTAGATACGACAGAAAATGATATTATTTACATTGAGATCCAGACATATTCTGGTGGACAGTGGCCTTATCATTTAAATGTCTATGATAATAACGATACTATTTCGTTCTATGAGTTGGATGAATGGCTAGATAATGTTAAATGTAAAACAATGATTGTTGTGCTAGGCACTTCCTATAGTGGTGTGGCTGGTGAAATTTTATCTATTGATAATCCTTATCCAAGAATCATATATACATCTGCAGGTAATGAAACGTCTTCTGGAGCAACCTTTCTAAAATATTTCACAGAAAGCTGGGGTGTAAATACTCTCGGAAGTGCAGGATATATCCATTTCGATGAAGAAAATGCCGACAAATATGGGGATCAAAATGGTTATGTTACAATTAAAGAATCTTTTGAGTATGCAAAAATTAAATTTGAAGAAAAAAGAGATAGGTTTGATTTGAAGGGATATCCACAACAATATGGTGATATTGAGCTTGGAAATTGCACTTATTTAGGAGATTATGAGTATTAATCCAGTCCGCTCCGAGCAGGTGGGTGAGCGTAGCGAGGGGGCCAGCGCAGGAGTGGAGGGGCGGGAGTTAGGCCATCCCGTTTAGTTGGGCACTCTGTAGGGAGTCTCTCGCGTATCGCCTTATTATTGACGGGAGCAGCGTCGGATGCCCCGCGCGCAGAAAATCGTGATCTCAGTGACGAGAGTGGCCAGATTTTCAAGGGTTGTGA